>JBDTFL010000158.1:0-5383 GCA_039937955.1 Polyangiaceae bacterium
GCAGGTGATCGTGCGCCGATCATTTTTCGTTGTGCACTACGAAGCGTGCCGACGGCGTCGAGAAAGCGCGTCATCACGTTCGGGTTTTCCCGAACGACGCGATTCATCGCCCACGCGGTCGAGGTCGGTCGTCTGGCTGCCATCACCGCCGTCGATGCGTCGCGATCTCCAGCGCTCTTCAATTCGGTCGCGAGCTTCTTACGAAGCGCGACGAACTCGCACGGCCGCGCACCATAGAGCGCATGGAGTGCTTTCTGCACATCGTCAGTCGGCTTCGGCATCAGCACGCGATTCTACATCGATCACAAAATGCGAAACGCCGCCCGATGCTTTGGACGGCGCTGCGCAAGGCTTCGTACGAAACGAAGCGCTCGTTACTGAGTTGCTGTCAGTTGCCGGGCGTCATCGAACCCGCGTTCGACGAGCCGTTCGACGGCTGCACGACGATCTCGACGCGGCGATTGTCGGCGCGACCTTCGGGCGATGCGTTGTCCGCAACGGGGCTTTCTTTGCCGTGACCAACCGCAGTGACGCGGTCGGACGCGATGCCGTGCGAGACGAGATACGTGCGAACCGAATCTGCACGGTGTTGCGAGAGCGTCTGATTGAAGCCCTCCGCACCTTGCGAGTCTGTGTAGCCGTTGACGATGATCTTCGAATCCTTGTCCTGCTTGCTGAGAACGTCAGCAACCTGACCGAGCTTCGACTGCGCCTGCGGGAGCAAATCGTACTTCGCCGAAGCGAAGAGGACGCCGCCCGAAAGCGTGATCACCATGCCGCGATTGTCTTGTTTGACCTTCGCGAAAGCTTGAAGCGCATCGTTCGCGTCTTTCGCGCGTTTCTCGGCTTCGGCTTTTTGCTGCTGCGCAATCGCGAGCGCTTGGCCCGTGTTTGCAAGCTGCGCCTGCGTTGCCGACAGCTGCGCCTTCGTCTGTTTGCCGTTCGCGTCTTTCATCGACTCGAGCTGCGCCTTCGCGTCCGCCTGCTGTTTTTCAGCGGCAATCGTCTGCGCCTTCACGTCGGCGAGCTGCGCTTTTCGCTGTGCGGCGTATGCGAGATCGCGCGTGTGCGGCGTGTCGCCGTTGTCGTCGAACGACTTGTCTGCAGCCGCGAGAGATTCCTGCGCGGTGTGGAGATCGGTCGGATCGAGCTGCGCGGTCGGGCCACTGTTCGCGACCTTGTTGTACTCCGCGTGCGCATCGTTCAATTCCGGCGGCGGCGTCGCTGCACAAGCGGCCAAAGCAAAAACTGCGGGGACGAAAATCAAGTGCATGCTTTTCACGGTTACTTACCTCCCGTGGTGGTCGTGGTGGTCGACATCGTCGTAGACGGCGTCGTCGAGACCGTCGCGCTGGTCGTGCTGGTGACCGATGCCGGCGTTCCCGAATTGTCCGAGTTCAATTTTCCGATTTGCGCGAGCGCTTGCTGCGCTGCTGCTTGCGCCTGCGTCTCGCGTGCCTCGCCGAGTGCGAGCTCGCCGTCGGCCTTGGCGCGAACGAGGACCGAGTCGGCCTTCTCGTTGTCGCCGTCGGCGATCAACTGCTTTGCCTGAGCGAGCTCTTCATTGGCCATTTTCAGATGCAACATGGCCTGCGGATTTTGCCCAGCCCCAACGTCATTTGCGCTTCGTGCTGCACCCTCGGCGTCAGCCATGTGCTGCACCGGAATCGGATAGCTCCCGCAACCCGCCATTGTGGCGAGCGTGGCGAGCGTCGCAACGGAGGCGATCAACTTGAATGAGTAAGTCATAGTTCTCTTCCTTCCTTTGCTCGCAACCGTAGTGAGCGAAGATGAAACCGCTCTTCGCAAGTTCGGGGCCCAAGCTGACGGCGAGCCAAATAACCGAGAATTTGGCTCTAAATCGCATTTCTAGGTGAGCTGAGCCGATGCGTGGAGCTACACGAACGCCGCAAGCGTGGCGGTCCTGCGCGATCCGCAACTGATCTTCCTCCTTTAGTTAGCAGTCAGAGCGTCATCCCTGCTCGAGCTCGCTCAAGGAGCAAGAGTCGAAACCACGCCGCGCTTCGCCGCGACCGATCGACTTGAACGTCGTTGCGGTCACTTCACGCAAGCATGCGCTGCGCAGGTCAATCCGAAGTGGCCGCAGTCGCTCGTCTCTTTGACCGTACAACCAGTGCCTTTGCACGCGCCGCCGTTGCCTTGATGGTCGACGCAAGAACAGCCGAATTTGGCGGCATCCGTCGTTTCCTTCGCGGTGCATCCGCTGCCGTCGCAATATCCGCCGGATGCCGATCCGTCGACACACGCGCATCCAAAATGCGCCGCGTCGTTCGTCGCTTGCGCGGTGCATCCCGAGCCGTCGCAGAATCCGCCGGATGCTTGGTGATCGACGCACGCGCAACCGAAGTGTCCGGCGTTTGCATCTTCTTGGGCGGTACATCCGTTTGCGCCGACTGCCCCCGAGAGCCCGCCGATCGGAGAAATGAAGCCGCTGATCGTCATGCCCATTTCGCCGGCGTATGAGCCGTCGCGGCTGGAGTAAGCGGGCGCGTTGAGCACGACGTGCGAGGTCGACGAGAAGAATGCTTCACTGCCGCTGCGCCCACCCCAGTCGCCGCTCACCGTTTCGATCGTTCCGTTGCCGTTCACTTGAGTGACGAGCGCAACGTGACTTGCGACTCCGCCGCCGCGATAGTTGAACACCACGGCGTCGCCGACTTGCGGAGTGGATGACAATGTTCCGTGATTTTGTCCGTACGTGTAGAAACTTCCAGACGCTGCGGTGAGCCCTGCGGTGTCGACGCCGGCCGCGCCCCAAACCCAGCGTGCGAAATCGGCGCACCAGTATTCGGGTTGTCCACCGTTGCCGGTGCAGCTCGAGTCGAAGTACGCGCCGCCTTCGCTGTTGGTGGAGCATGCTCCTTTCCCGACGTTCGCGAGCGCGATGCTGGCGATCGTTCCGCCCGTCACAGCGTCACTGCTGGATGACGCAGTCGCGTCCTCACTCGATGCCGAAGAACAGCCGACGCCGACCGCGAGGAGGACGGGCGCGAGCTTGAGGAAGGTGCCGAGGCGAACGTTGGAGGTCGTCATGACGAGCGCTAGAGCAGCCCGCATGCCAGGCGTGGGCGACGATTCAGAGCTTATTTTTACGGGGTTTTCGTGATCGGAATTTTACCGTGGCGCGATCCATCCTCCTTTGGCGCGTCCGGCCAAAACGTCGGCACCATGCATGGATCGCGATTTCTCGCGATCGCGCCTGCAGGAATCGCGACTATCTTGGTGATTGATGAAACGCGCTGAGCCCAGCGACGCGACCGTTTCGACGCAGATGTTTCGGCCGATCCTCCTGGCCCTCAAGACGGCAGGGGTCGACATCGAGAAATTTGCGGCAGATGTAGACCTTCCGCTCGATGCGCTGAAAGATCGCGATCGCCGCCTTCCGCGCGAGCTCGCGGTTCGGACCTGGCTCGCTGCGAGCACCATCACCAACGACGACGTCTTCGGTTTGCACGTTGCCGAGCAAGCGCCGGTCGGAATGTACGGCGCGCTCGAGCTCGCGATTCGCTGTAGCCCTACCGTCGGTCAGGCGCTCGGTCAGCTCGCGCGCTACTACAGCATCGTCAGCAATTTGAGCTCGGTAGGAATCGAAACCGATGCCAACGTCGTTCGCATCACGCACAACGCAACGTCGGCTTCCGCAGTGGTCGACAATCTCTTTGTCACGGTCGTGCGCGTTGGTCGTGAGCTCACGAACACCCCATTTTTACCGCGTTCGGTGAAGCTGTTGCGACTCGCACCTCGCGTGCGCGGAGATCATGAGCGCTTCTTCGACGCCCCCGTTCACTTTTCGTCGGACGAAAATGCGTTGGTGTTCGACGCAGCAACGCTCGATCTTCCGCTGGTCACTGCCGATCCGGAATTGCATGCGGCGCTCTTGCAACGCACCGAAGCGATCTTGAACGCGCTGCCGTCGAGCGATCGATTTTTGCGAACGGTGCGCGTTGCGCTGATCAAATCACTCCAGTCGGGTACGGGCACGTCACTCGAGGTGCTCGGGCGCATGCTCGATATGTCCGTGCGTACGTTGCAGCGGCGGCTGAGTGAAAATGCCACGACGCAGAGTGAGCTGGTCGACAACGTGCGCCACGAGCTCGCTTTGAGTTACATCGCAGACGACGTCAGCTCGATCGAGGTTGCGTATCTTTTGGGATTCTCGGAAGCCGCTGCATTTCACCGCGCGTTCAAACGGTGGACCGGCACGACACTGAAAGAGTTTCGTGCCCACCGCCGCGACGTATCGAAATCACCTTGAAATAAAGGCGAATCATCACTTGCTTGCGGCGGCGTCGGCGAGCCCCTTCTTCGCGAGGTCACATGCGCCAGGGTCTCCTGCCGAGCACGCTTTGCGAAATGCGATCGTCGCGCATGACGCATCTTGGCCGACGCCGAGCCCGCCGAGATACAGCGCGCCGAGTCGCTTGCAGCCGGACGCGCTTCCCCAGGCGCACGCTTTCTTCGCGTAGTCGCCGGCCTTTTTCAAATCGGCTTTGACGCCATTGCCGCTTGCGTAGTGTCCCGCGAGATTCGCGCACGACTCCGCGTAACCCCACGCGCATGCTTGATCGTAAAACGGAATCGCCGCCGCGGGCTCGGCCGCAACGCCGTGACCGAAGTCGTGCACGACGCCCAAGCTGTGACAGCCACGCGCCGATCCGGCGCCGCACGCGAGCTGCAAAAGATCCTTCGACTTGTCGAGATCGACGTCGACGCTGATTCCTTCGCCGTACATTTTACCGAGAATTGCGCAGCTTTCGGCGTCCGACGCTTTGCATGCCGAATCGCACGCGCCCGCTTCACCGAGCGTGCAGTGTTCAGCTTTCGGTGCGCGTTGCTCGGCGGGCTCGACGGGTTGCTTGGGCGCGTCGGCGCATTTTTTCATCTCGTCGGCGGTCGGAGCAGTGGAGGCCGGGTCCGTTGTTTTCTCCGCACATACCGTCTGCGCCGCGTGTCGATCGCTGCGTCCGCAGTTGTAGTGTTTTTCGAGACCGCAACCTTTGGCGATATAGATCGTGGCGGCCGCATCTCGGCGGCGCTCTTCGTCACCCTGTCGCCAAACCGCTAATTTTCCAGGGTCGGCGGCGATTTCCGGCGGCGGGTTTTGCGGTGCGACCGGATCGCCGGGCCGACTGTTCACCGTGACTTTGTCGGCCGGGCACCGAGCAGACTCTGCAAATTGTGCGCGCGCCGCAGTGTCGTAAGACGTGCAGCCGGCAGCGAGGACGAGCAAGCCTAAGCTTAACGTCAGTGAGCTCGATGTCATGACTTGAGGTTAGGGAACACCTTGCAACGTAGAGCTCACGATCGTGAGGGTCTTAGTATTCGTTCCGACTGCGGTGCCCGCGTTGGTGGTGCTACCGCT
>JBDTFL010000159.1:0-4899 GCA_039937955.1 Polyangiaceae bacterium
GGATCGACCGCGCCGAGATCGATGCTGAGGACTTCGTCGCACGGCGCGCCAGGGTCCGGAGCGAGCGCGCGGTGCGCTTTCGATCGGCGTTCGTCGCGCAGGAAAACTTCGGTGCGTTCATCGCTCAGAAAGAGCGCGCTGGCGGCTCCGCACATCGGCGCGATCGATGCGACGACCGCTCTTTCTGCGACGGAAAGCGCGCGAACGCTGGGCCCGGCGAATTCCAAAACGACCGGTGCGCCTTTGGCTTTTTCGATTTTTGCGACGGTGGCTGCGAGACCGCGACGCAGCAATTCGAGCGAGACGTCGCGTGCGCCGACGAACGGACGAAGGCGTCCGGTGAGCAAAATTTGAATGCTGCGCGGAACCTTCAGCGTGATGGTCCCTTGACCCAATGCTTTCGCGACGAGCTGCGACGAGACATTGAGCGCGAGCATTCCGACGCCGCCCACGGGCGCGAGTCGCTGATCGTCGGTCACGCACAATCGCGCGGGGGATGCGAAGCGCTCCAAATGAACCGCGCTCGGATAGCCGGCGCCCGCACGCGCGATCAAAACGCCGCGCGCCGAAAGCTCCTCGGCCGGAAATGCGGCGGACGGATTCACGCACGCGCCGTCGTACGCAACGGCGACCTCGACCGGCGTCGGTGCGGATTTGTCTCCGAGCTTTTGCACGTCGGACAAAATTTTGGCGGGCTCGCGCGCAATGACGACGTGATCGATCTTCACGTCCGCAACGTCGCCAAGATTCTCCGGGTCGCGCGAACGCCCTGCGAGAATCTTCTGAACCATGGTGCGGGGGGGGGCCCCTGCTTTCGCGCGCATTCTCCGAGTATCCCTCTCTAGACGATGGCCGACCCCGAAGACTCAGACCGGCCGCGGAACGTAAACCGCCCGCGCCAAAGGGGTCAAGGCAACACTCGGCCTTCTGCAACGAGACGGGACATTGACGATGATGCGCGTAACCCCCTACTCTGGGCTCCAATGTTCAAAGAAGCGCTTAAGGGCCTCGTGGACCAGACCGACGGCGGCATTGCCGGCCTCTTGATGGATTCCAGCGGAATCGCGCTAGAAAGTTACGCGCGGGACGACGCCGCATTCGACATCAACATGATTGGGATCGAGTTTTCGGTCGTCATCAGCCAGATCAAACGCGCCACCGAGATGCTCGAAGCCGGGCAAGCGCAGGAAGTTTCGATCGGCACCGAAAAGATGATCACCCTCGTTCGAATGCTGAATGAAACGTATTTCCTGGCGCTCACCATTACGCCAGGCGGCAACTTCGGCAAAGGCCGCTACTTGATGCGTACTGCTGCACCGACGCTTTTGGCTGAATTGGGCTGAGCCAGGCGTCCAGGAAAGCCTTGTCGAAAAAAAAGCTGCAGATTCTCTGTATTTCAGGGCCGAATTTGCAGCTTTTGGGGTCGCGGGAGCCGGACATTTACGGTCACGAGACGCTGGCTGAAATTCACACGCGCCTGAAAGCCAAGGCCGCTCAGCTCGACACGGACATCGAGTGCCGGCAGACGAATCGCGAAGGTGAAATCGTCGATTGGATCGGCGAGACCCGTGGAAAATTCGCGGGGTTGCTCCTCAACGCCGCTGCTTATTCGCACACGTCTTTGGCGATTTTCGATGCGCTGAAAGCGACCGGAGTTCCGTGCATCGAGGTGCATTTGTCGAACCCCGAGGCGCGCGAGGAATATCGCCACCACTCGGCGATCGCTGCAGCTTGCATCGGAAAAGTGAGCGGCTTCGGCGGTGATTCTTACTTACTGGCTCTGGAAGGACTTTTGTCGAAGCTCGCTCCGAGAAAATAAAGCCGAGCGCCGCGCAAGCTCGTTCGCAGCCGGTAACACCTTCCATTGCGCAGGCTCGCCAGAGTAAAGTGCGCGCGATGCCCATCGACATCGACAAGCTGAATGCTCTGCTCGACGTGCTCATCGAGCGCGACATCCACGAATTCGAGCACGAGGACGAAACCGATCGCATTCGCGTCGTTCGCGGTGGTCGCGTCGTCCATGCCGCTGTGCAGTCCGCAGACGCCGCACCGGTCGTTCACGTGCGTGCCGACGGCTCTGTTGCTGCTGCGCCTTCGGCCGCGGAAACGCCGAGCGACAGCATCGACATCACGAGCCCGTTCGTCGGAACGTTTTATCGATCGCCGACTCCCGACGCGCCGTCGTTCGCGGACGTCGGAACGGTGGTTCGTCCCGGACAAACGCTGTGCATCGTCGAGGCGATGAAGCTGATGAACGAGATCGAAGCCGAGGTTTCCGGCACCATCACAGAAATTTTCGCGCAAAACGGAAAAGCCGTCGAGTTCGGACAAAAACTTTTCCGCGTCAAAAAAGCCTGAAAAACACGGTATTCGGCAGCTAGAGCAAGACATTGTTCAAAAAAATCCTCATCGCCAATCGCGGAGAAATCGCGATGCGCATTTTGCGCGCATGCCAAGAGCTCGGCATAAAGACGGTCGCGGTGTATTCGGAAGCTGACGCCCGCGCGCTTCATGTTCGCTTGGCCGATCAAGCGGTGTGCATCGGCCCTGCGTCGGCGCTGAAAAGTTATTTGAACATCCCGGCGATCATCAGCGCTGCAGAAATCACCGCGGCTGACGCCATTCATCCAGGTTACGGATTTTTGTCGGAGAACTCAGAGTTCGCGCGCCTCTGCGAAAAGTGCGGCGTGACGTTCATCGGTCCGACGCCCGAAGCGATGCGCGCATGGGGCGACAAAGTCACCGCGCGCGGAAACGCGAAAAAATACGGCCTGCCGTTGCTTCCAGGCACCGAAGTTTTGCGAGATGCAGCACACGCAAAAGAAGAAGCAAAACGCATCGGCTTTCCCGTGATCTTGAAAGCATCCGGCGGCGGCGGCGGTCGCGGCATGCGCATCGTGCGCAGCGAAGAAGAGATCGACAACGCGTTCGCGAGCGCCTCGCACGAAGCTGCGACGGGCTTCAAAAATCCCGACGTGTATCTCGAAAAATTCGTCGAGATGCCGCGTCACATCGAGTTCCAAGTTTTGGCCGACAAGCACGGCAATGTTTGGACGCTCGGCGAACGCGAATGCTCGCTGCAGCGTCGTCACCAAAAAATCGTCGAAGAAGCGCCGAGCCCGGCGATGACTCCGGAGAAGCGCCAGCAAATCGGCGACGTGATCCGAAAAGCGATTCCCGAAACGGGTTACACATCGCTGGGAACGCTTGAATTCGTGATGGATGAGAAGGGCGACCTCTTCTTCCTCGAGATGAATACCCGCGTGCAGGTCGAGCACACCGTCACCGAAATGGTGACGGGTCTCGATCTCGTGCAGCTCCAGATTCGCGTGGCGGCGGGCGAAAAGCTGGATCTGCCCGACACACGTCCGTGGAGCTTTCGCGGTCACGCGATCGAGTGCCGCATCAACGCGGAGGATCCGGAAACGTTCGCGCCGTGGCCCGGTCTCATCACCGAATATTTCACGCCCGGTGGCACCGGCGTTCGCGTGGATAGCGGCGTGTACGGCGGCTGGCGCGTGCCCGGCGACTACGATTCGATGATGGCGAAATTGATCGTGCACGCACCGACGCGTGAGGCGGCGATCATCCGCATGCGACGCGCGCTCGGCGAGTTCATCATCGGCGGCATTCGCACCAACATTCCGCTGCACAAGCGCTTGATGGACGACGAAGAGGTCATCGCCGGGAAAATGACCACACGCACCATCGAGCGACTGCTCGCGACGAAATAGACTTCACTTCTCGTCGAAGATTAATACGTGCACTTCGAAGCGTGCGGATGCGCGAGCCAGGCGTCGACGCCGGTCATTTGCTCGAACGGGCCTCGAATCGCAGCAAACTGCGCCTCGAGCTTCTTCGGCCAATCCACCCCCAAGTTGTGATCGAGCGTCTTCGAGCTGCCATTCATCGTGACCTCGAGGGTTTCGTGCACGCTATCGGTCGGCCCGAACAGCACCGGATTCTGCATCGAGAAAAAGCCCTGCGCGTTCAGTTGTTGAATGATTTTTTTGACGCCGGATGTGCCGATCGATTTTCGCCAGCACCCGGCGATGGTCGATGAACGGCGAGTTTTTCCGGTAAACGCCTGGGCATTGGTCTCGACGTTTCCTTCGGCGTCGATCTTGATTCGGTAGCTCGGACAAGCTCCCAAGCACGTTGAGCTACCGACCGACACCACGAAGTCCGGAGGGACCGACCCGTCGGGCATGAGCACCCCCGCATCGAGCTCGGGCGGTGGCGGTCGACCGGGCAACGTCGTGAGGACATCGGGCGCAGGGGTCGGATCGGCCATCCCAGCCGCAAACGACGCTTGCGAATCCACGGATGGGCCCGGAAGTGGAGCGGGTTCCGACGTATCGTTCGACGGCTTTTGACAGGCAACCAAAACGAACGACAGCGCGAGGAGCTGCATCGAAAAAACGGAGACGATTTTGGCGTGCATCAGCGCTTGCGCGGTTTTCACGAACCCCCCAAAATCAAAGCAAATTCGAAGTTTGCGTGCAGTTGGTGTCGGTGGTGTGCGCGTCACAATATTGCGCAGCGCACGACGAGAAATCTCCGCCTTGGCTCGAGCACGAATTCTTCACCGCACATACGGTCGCGGCTTTCGCGCAGCTCACATACGCGTTGATCTGCGTGACGCAACTGCCGGACGTCGCGACGCCTTCGATCGCGTCACAGAAGATCGTGCAGTCGGTGATGTTCGTGCACGAGTGCGTCGTTTCGTTTTGGCAAACGCTGATGCAGTCGTTCGTGCTGTCGGGCGCGCTACTGCTGCTGCTGCACCCGCCGACGAGAGCGACGACGACGCAGACGGCGAGCAACGCGCGCACCGGTCAGTTCCCTTCCCAGCGGAGACTCTCTCCTGACGTGGTCGAAATTTTTTGCTGATTCAAG
>JBDTFL010000160.1:0-11051 GCA_039937955.1 Polyangiaceae bacterium
TTTCGAAAGAGCGACGCAACGGCGAAGGTCAAGAATGCGCCGACGCTCGCGACGACCGGCGAGAAGACGATCGTGCCCACTACGATCTGCCGTAAAAACGGCTTGATACCGTATTCGCGCAACGCTTCACGCGTGAGCGACAACCATGCGCCCGTGGTGATTCTGGATCCGATTTCGATTTCCGCGATCGTCAGAAACGGCGCAATGAACGGCAGCGAAATATTCGCCGCGAGATAAGCAACGGGTGTGTCGAGACCGAGCGGCAGACAAACCGCGATGACCAACGGAAGATGAAATCCGTAAAGCGGCGTGACGCCGATCGCCAAACCGACCGCCACACTTGCTGCCGCGCGCGCCGGTGTGAGATCGCCGCCGCGCAGTCGTCGCCATGCTTCGCGAACTTTGTCGCGCAGCTCGCTCATCACGCGAAGCTCGGCTCTTAGGTTTCGTCGGGTTGCGTGCTGGGCGCTTGGCTCTCGCGATCGCCGCTATCCTCGGCTTGCGGCTGCTCCCGCGCGCTAGACGGCGGAATCGATCCTTGCGCGCGTTGCGTCGCCAACATGCGCACGTACATCTTGGCGTGCGGGTTTTCCGGCTCGATTTCGAGCGCCTGCTTCCATTCGCGGTCCGCGCCTTCCGGCTCACCGAGCGCGAGAAGCACGACGCCGAGCTGAATGCGCGCCGCTACGAAATTCGGGCGCGCCTCGACTGCCGCTTCGTATTGCGCGCGAGCACCTGCGACGTCGTTCACCTCGCGAAGCAGCGCACCGAGGCGCGTTCGAAGATCGGCGAAGTCCGGACAGAGAGCGACCGCTTTCTCGAGCTCGATGATTCCATCGCGGATCAAACCGGAATCCGCGTATGCCTGCGCGAGGTCGGCGTGCATGTTCGCGATTTTTCCGCGTGCGAACGGCTCCAGTGTTTGCGCGGAATGGGCCGGACGGCCTTGAATTCTCGAGTAAACGTCGCGTGCGGCGTCGTACTTGCCGCGATCGTTATAGGTGACCGCGAGATTCAGCGCGGCCTCCGTGTAGTTTGGATTAATCTCGAGCGCTCGTTCGAAATGCCGTTCGGCGGCGATGAAGTTGCCATGCGCGTGGGCAATTACGCCGAGCATTTCGTGCACGTCCGCAAAGCGTTCGTCGATCGCGAGAATTTCCCGGAGGACCGTCTCGGCCTGATCGAACTCGCGCTTTGCGTAGTGCTCGCGCCCGAGCAGCAGCATCTGCTTCATTCGCTCATCCATCTGAGCGCGAGCGTAGGAGTTTGTGTGCTTTCTCACAAGCGCGCATTGCCTGGAGATCCGGCTACCCTTTCTAAATGCGGCGCACCTTCGCGTTGGTCGGACTCTTCGCGGGCGTAATGGTTTGGTCGTGCTCGAGCAGCTCGAGCGACGGATCATCTGCCGTTGGTGGCAGTGCATCCCCGGGTGGCGACGCTGACGTCAACACTCCGGACGAAGGTGGCGCACCGGGCGCGCCAGCAACGATCGCTAGCAAGGCCCGCGCAATCACCGAAAAATTGGGCGGATCACACGCCGATCATCTTTTGATCGGGCTCGGCGGCGACGAAGACACCGTCTACACGTTCGGTCCCAAGCTCGACATTCATTATGATTATTTGAGCGGCCTTTCGACCAGCAACGGCTGGCCGACGTG
Source organism: Polyangiaceae bacterium (assembly GCA_039937955.1). GTDB lineage: Bacteria > Myxococcota_A > Polyangia > Polyangiales > Polyangiaceae > JAICXU01. The sequence continues at coordinate 1,659 of JBDTFL010000160.1, forward strand.
GAATCAAAATCCCGACTACCCGACGATGCGCATTCAGCAAGCGGACTCACACGGGATGATTTTTCTGACGACCTATTACTGCATGGCCGCCGCGGGTGACGGCAACATCGCTGGATCGATCCAAGACGCGACGTACATGACGACGTACTGGAAAGACTACGGGCAGCTCCTCGCCAGCATTCACGCGCAAGGCAAACCGACGCTCGTGCACATGGAGCCCGATTACTGGGGATATCTCGAGCAAAAATCACTCGCGGGCGGTGGAGCAGCAAGCATAAGCGCACAGGTTGCGGTCGGGAAAAATGCCGAATGCACGAGCGAGCCGGACAACATCATCGGCTTCACGCACTGCATTTTGGCGATGGCGCGTGCGCGTGCGCCGGAAGCGATCATGGGTCTCCACGTTTCATCGTGGGGCAGCAATATGGACGTCGGCGACAACTCGGACCCATCGCTCGACATCAACGCCGAAGCGCAGAAGACGATCGACTTCTTCAAGAGCATCGGCGGGGACCAAGCGGATTTTCTCGTAACCGACATGTCCGATCGCGACGACGGTTGCTACGAGGCCGGCTACACCGACGACAAAGGAAATGTCGTCTGCAAGAAACAAACATCGGGCACGAAATATTGGGACGAGACGAACGCGACGATTCCGAATTTTCATCAGCAACAAACCTGGATCGCTGCAGTTGGGAAAGGCCTGGATTTGCCGGTATCTTGGTGGCAAATTCCGCTTGGCGTTCCGTCCGCAACGTCGGGAGGTACGCCCGGTCACTTCCGCGACAACCGTGTAGATTACATGTTCAAGCACATGGACGAGCTCGTCGGCGCTGGCGGATTCATGGCGGCGTTCGGTCCAGGAGCCGGCGGTCAAACCGACATCGCGAGCGATGGCGACCAGTTCAAAAATGCCGCGACGACGTATTACACGACGCCTTTCGCGCTCCCTTAAAGTCCCCGCAAAGAGTCGAACATGCTAAGCGCGTAGCGCTTTGTTTGGCTCGGCCCGCACTCCGCTTCCGATTGCCGTGCTGCTCGGCGCGTTGTCGACGGTTGCATTCTACACGCTTATCGTTGTTCCACTTTCGGGTCATCACGACGCTTCCCCGCCGTCCATCGCGGCCATCACGTCGGCCAATGCTCCGGTCGCTTCAGCAAATGCCGCAAATGATGGGGGAATGGAGATCGGCCAGGACTCGGGCGTCATCGATGCGGGACCCGTTGTTCATCAATTTCGCGTCGCGGATTTGGCGACCGACGACACCATCGAAATCAAAACGGACACGGTCGGTCATCGCGCGATGATCACCGCGCTGCTCGCCGCGCCACTCTCGCGCGCGCAAGCGCAACGCATCGTGAACGCATTCGAAAGAGTTCGGAGCCTCGGATCCACGCAACCGAAAGATTCGTTCTCGATCGCGAAAACCAAGAGCGGCGGAAAAGTCGTCGCGTTCGAATATCAATCGTCCAAGGTCGACGTTTGGCAGGCGGTGGCGGCCGATGGTGATGCGGGCGTCGGCGCCAGTGTTGGTACGGGCGATCTCGAAGCGAAGAAGCTCGAGATCCTGCTCGACAAAAAACGCGTCACCGCTGGCTTCCTGGTCGGTGATGATTTGCGCGCATCGCTCGCGAAGTCGGGCTTCGACGTGGGCACCGAAAAAAATGGCGACTCGATCGTCACGATGCTCGACGACGCGCTCGATGGACATGCCGAGCTGGCTGATATTCGGCCTGGGGCACGCTTGCGAATCGTTGCGACCGAACAGCGAATCGAAGGAACGTTCGTAAGCTACGCAGAGGTCGACGCCGTCGAATATTTTCCGGCGAGCGCCCACGCGCAACCGGTGCGCACGTACTATTCACCGGCCTCCAAAGGCTATTTCGACGCGAAGGGCCGGCAACCCACCCACGGCGGTTGGCGCATGCCCATTCCGTTCGCGCGTATTTCGTCGCGCTTCAATCCGCATCGCATGCATCCGGTTTTGCACACGGTGATGCCCCACAACGGCGTCGATTTTTCTGCGCCGCCCGGCACACCGATTTATTCGACAGCAGCTGGCACCGTGATCGTGGCGGGCGATGGCGGACCCTGCGGCAACATGGTCAAGCTCGAGCACTCTGGCGGGCTCGTCAGCGCGTACTGCCACATGTCGCGCTTCGCTGCGGGCTTGCATGTCGGAGAGCATGTCGAATCGCGGCAGCTCGTCGGTTATGTCGGATCGACCGGCCGCGCGACGGGGCCACATCTCCATTTTGCGATCAAACGCGGCGACGTTTTCATCGACCCGCTATCGCTGAAGCTCGACGGCGTGCGCCTCGTTCCGGTTCAGAATCGCGACGACTTCGAAGCTGCGCGAAAAGATTTGGACGCTGCGCTCGACGCCATTCCGCTTCCGGCCGCTCCCGCGTTTGCGGACGTCGACGCGGGTTCCGACAACGCCGACGACACGATTTTGGAAACCGAATAGGCCTTATTTTTGCGGCTTTTCATGAAGGGTTGTCCGCGCGCGTTCGGTGGCTAAGTTAAAGGTCCATGAGCGGAGCAGCCGACGAAGCACCTCGCAGCTGTCGCAACAAAGCGCGCAGCCTAGTGCATACCTACGCTGCAGCTGGCGCAACATGGGCGGTGTTGCCGATCCCCATCGCCACGAGCGCCGGGCTCTGCGCACTCGAGACGCACATGATTTATTGGATCGGCCGCGTGTACGGCGAGGATCTCGGCAAAGGCGACATCTTCATGATTGGCAGCGGGCTCGAGCTCGCCAGCGTCGGCTTGAAGACCGTGGCCATCAACGCCGCCAACTTCGTGCCCGTCATCGGCTGGGGAATCAAAGGCGCAATCGCCGCCACGACGATCGAGGGGCTCGGCGAGCTCATCATTCGCCACTTCGAGACGCGCCATCCAGGCGCCGTCTACGCAGGTTGACAGAAGAACAAAAGCTCAGCTGAGCGCCGGCGAAAAGCGATCAGAAGACGCCTTATCGCTGCTAATGTCGGCGCGAAGGCATGGCGAAGCTCACCCAAGGGGCCAAAGTCGGCGCGTTCATCATCGTCGCCGCTGCCTCGGCCTTCGTCATCTTTCGCACCGTCAGCAAAGACGTCGGCTCGGGCGCAAGCTACACCGTGCACACGTACATCGACGACGCGAGTGGTCTCGCCAATCATTCGCGCGTTACCGAGTCCGGCATCCCCGTCGGCTCGATCGACAAAATTTATTTGGAAGGCGGCCGCGCGCGCATCGACATCAAAGTGAACAAGGACGTCGTCTTGTTCAAGAATTCGACGGCCGGCAAGAAAAGCGCATCGCTCCTCGGTGAATCGGTGATCGTGCTCACGCCGGGCACCGACGAGCCGAAGCTGAAAAACGGCGACGAGATCACCGCGCTGCCGCCCGACGCGTCAATCCAGCAGATTGAGCAGAACGTCAACGACATCACGCTCCTCGTGAAGCAGGTCGCCGCGCAGCTCGCGAACTCGATCGGCACCGAGCAGGGCGGTCAGAATTTGCGATCGATTTTGGAGAATCTCGCGCAGGCCACCGACGCGATGAACAAAACGATTCGCGAGAATCGTTCGCTCATCAACGAGACGCTGCGCAACGTCGACGCGATCGCCGGAAACAGCCGGCCGCAGGTCGAAAAAATCCTCGAGAACGTCCGCGTCATCACCGAAGAGGCGAAAATCCTCATCTCACAGACCGACAAAAACGGCGCCGGCGGGCAGGTCAAAGACACCATCCAGAATCTCGATTCGGCCTCGAAGAAGCTCGATATCGCGCTCGGCCACATGGACGTCGTCACCGATCGACTCGACAAAGGTGAAGGCACGCTCGGCCGTTTGTCGAAAGACGAGACACTCATCAACGAAGTGCAAGGCGTCGCAGAAGGCGTGAACGATTACGTCGGCGGCGTCACGCGTCTGCAAACGATCGTCGGCCTTCGCAGCGACTACAACTTCCTCGCGAACACGATCAAGAGCTACGTCGAGCTCAGGTTGCAACCGAGCGAGGACAAATATTACGTCATCGAGCTCATCAACGACCCGCGCGGCTTGACGAACATCACGCAGACCGACACCAATACGACCGACCCGACGCGCCCGCCGTTCACGCACACCGTCACGACCACGACAACCGACGCATTTCGATTTTCATTGCAGTTTGCACGTAGAATTGGCCCATTTACCGGGCGATTCGGCATCAAAGAGTCGACCGGCGGCCTCGGCCTCGACATCCATTTGCTGAAGGACCGCTTCGAAATTCGCAACGACCTGTTCGGATTCGGCGAAGAGATCCAGCCGCGCTTCCGCGTCGCGATCGGTTACGAGTTCGTGCGTCACCTTTGGCTGCTCGGCGGTGTCGACTACGTGTTCTCGGACAAGCGCGATTACTTCATGGGCTTGCAGCTTCGCTTCACCGACCAAGATCTCAAAACGATCTTGCCGTTCGCCGGCGGCGCGTCGCCTAGTAAGTAGAGAGCCGAGTCACGCGCCCCACATCAAGAGATGGGCGGCGACGAGTAGCTCGATCGCGCAATACGCTTCGTTGGGGCGTGCGCCAGCTTCTTTCGTCGCGCGCTCCACGAGCATGCGAAGCGGCACCGGCGTTTTGCTCGCGTCGATCAAAAAAGCGACGAGCGGCGGCCAATTCACCTCTTTCGTGAGACCGGCGCGATCGCCTTCGCCGGGCCCCACCGAAATATTGAGCTTTCGCTCCATGTAGCTCGTGATCGCCGCAGCGCCATGCGAGGCCTCGAGCCCGAGCAAGACCAAGCTCGGCACGTCGAGGTCGAGCGGGAACTCCACCTGCGGCGCCTTCTCTTCGCGATAAAAGCTGAGGGTTCCGCTGCGCCATTTGAAAAGGTCGGCGACTTTGTCGCGACCTTGATCGCGGATCGCTTTGAAGATCTCGATGGCGTTCATGAAGCCGAGCGCGATGAGCGTGTCACCCATGCGACCGCCATAGCGGGGCAAAACGTTGAGCGCCATTTCGAGCTCGGTCGGGTCGATTTTTTCGCGGCGCACCAAGTAGTGGCCGAACATCTCGAGCGCGTTGCTCGAGGCCACGTGATGCAGCTTTCCCTGCAAAAAATACAGCTCTTTGCGATCGGACTCAGCGTCGGCGCGTTGCGCGAACAGCACGCCGGTCTCGCGATTTTCGAGAACCTTCAAAAGCGTATCTGTCATCGTGGACGTCTCGAGATTTTCGAAAAGGTCGGGGGCGCCCGGACCAGCCAGCTGACTCGTCGTTGCGGTTTGTGGCGGAAGAAGTCGTGCAAGCTCTTCGACTTTGTCGACCGCACACGCGTCTTGGCCTTGATACTCGACCATGTCGTTGCGACCGACCTCACCGGTGGCGAGCGCTTCGGCGAGACGCGCAAATACCCAAGGGCCGCGCTTCGTTCCGTCGCGTGTGGTGACGAACGATGGAAGTGCCGCAAATTGCGCGGTATTCGGCGCCGCATCTTCGGAGGCGTCTTCCAAATCCGACGACGACAGCGCTTGCACCGCACGCATGCGCAGACTCTCGCGAACGACCGGCAGGCTTCCGCTCGATGTCGTGGTTTGCGCCCGCACGACATGGAGCGCGAGCTCACGCCGCGTGGCCTCGGGCTCCGGATCGTACAGCGCCAGTGCGGCAGCGAGATCAGCCGCAGATTGATAGCGATTTTTCGGCTCGCGTGAGAGCGCGCGCTCGAGCACCTCGAACAGCCCTTTTGGCAAACGTCCTTTGTGCTCGCGCAAGGCGTCGATGCGGCAATCACGAATGGCGAGCAAGATCGCGAGCTGACCCGCGCCCGGAAAAAGCGGCTGACCGATGGCCATCTCCGCCAAGACGCTGGCCACGCTGAAGAGGTCGGCGCGTTGATCGAACGGCTCGCCGGCGACTTGTTCCGGAGCCAGATACGAAATTTTTCCTTTGAGCATCGCGCTCGCTGCGTTCCGCATGGTGGCGCGTGCAGTGGCGCGAGCGATCCCGAAATCCCCTACTTTTACCGCGCCTTCACGCGATAAGTACAAATTGGACGGCGTGAGATCGCGATGGATGATGCCGAGCGGCGTGCCGGTGGAATCAGCTGCAGAATGCACGCTTTGCAAACCGGCGAGCACCTCACGCACGATGTGCACGGCGAGACGAACCGGCACCGGCCGACCCTCCTGACGAAATCGGCGCAGCAGCCGATAGGCGTCGACGCCGTCGACGTACTCCATCGCCAAGTACGGCTCACCGGTGGTGTTCACGCCGGAGCCAAAAACGTGAACGACGTTAGGATGATTCACCGCCGCGTGAAGATCAGCCTCGCGCTGGAACATCGTGCGACCGTCGGGGTCATTCAAAAAATGCGGAAGCAGCCGCTTGACGATCAAGCGCGTCGCCTCTTTGTCTTTGTCGTCGGCCACGCTCGCGAGGTACACCTCGGCCGTACCGCCAACGGCGATTCGTGCTTCGAGCATGTACGGTCCGAAACGGATCGGCCCTCCGCGGAGCGGCTGCGGAACGCCACGCTTCGGCGGTTGGTCCTCCTGCATTTCAGTGGGCTCCCAAAACAACAGAGCACACGATAACTTCCGGCTGGACGTTCACCAACCAAACTGTTTGAAGAGTGGATCATGCAAGGATTTCGTAAAACCGCGCACGTCCTGCTTTTCGCGGCATTTGCAGCGACTTTCGGTGCTTGCGAAGGCTGCCACCCGGGCACCACCCCAACGCAACCGACGGCCATAGCGAATGGTCCGCCGACATTTCGGCTGTATTTGGTGACGGATCTGTCGGGCGCGATGGAGCCCTGCGGCTGCGTGAAAGACCAGTTGGGTGGCCTCGATCACTTTGCGGCGTGGGTGAGCTCGCAAACGGCGAAGGCGCCGGAGAGCGCGGTTGTCTTGGCGGGGCCGGTCTTCTTTTTGGATCCCACGCTCAAAGAAGATCATCGCGCACAAGACATTTCGAAGGCCGAGACCATCGCAGCGTCGCTCAAAGATCTGCACGCCATCGCATTTGCTCCGGGCAAAAATGATTTTGCGGCAGGTGCTTCGGAGCTCGACAAGCTCGCGTCGATCTCGGGCGCGTCGATCGCCGCCGGAAATCTCACGCCGAACGGAGCGCCCGCGAATTGGGGCGCGCCGTTCATCAAAATTATCCACGGCGTGAGCGTCGGCTTCATCGGTGTTAGCGCGCTCGACAAAGCCGAGGGTGGCGCTCCGGACGGTATGGTCGTTCAATCGCCGAGCATCAGCGTTCAACAACAAGCCGAAACCCTGAAAAAACAAGGCGCGCGCGCCATCATCGTTCTGGCAGCAGTTGGTCGTGGTGAAGCGAAACGCATCGCAGATGCTGTCCCGGATCTCACCGCCATCGTAGTTGGATCGCCGGGCGGACGCGGAGAAGCGAACACCGAAACGCCGCCGGCCGAACGCGTCGGAAATGTTTTGATCGCCGAAACCGGTAACCATCTCACCAGCGTCGCCGCGCTCGACTTGTACGTTGGCGGGACCGAAGGGAACCCCGCCCTCGGAGCCTCTGTCGTCTTCGCAGACGGCAGCGGCATCGACAAACAAAGCAAACGCGCCGACATCTTGAGGCGCGTCGACGAGCTCCGCGGGAAAATCGCGAGCTGGGAAACGGGCGACGGCGGCGCATCGATCGCGAAATCCGATCTCGACGCACGCAAAGTCGATCTCACGAAGCTCGAATCGGAGCTCGCCGCGCTCGATCAAAATCCGCCAGCCCCGAGCGGTAGCTTCTTCCGATATTCGGTCCAAGAAATTCGCGACACGCTCGGCAAAGATCCCGCCGTCACCGCGCAAATGCTTGCATATTACAAGCAAGTCAACGATGCGAATCAGACGGCTTTTGCCGCGCGAATCCCGAAACCAGCACCCGCAGGATCACCCAGCTTCATCGGCGTCGACGAATGCGCGGTTTGCCATTCCGACGCGAAAGACGTCTGGGACAAGACCGCGCACGCTGGCGCTTACAAAACGCTCGCCGACGAGTTCAAGCAGTTCAATTTGGATTGCGTTAGCTGTCACGTCACCGGCTACGACATGGCCGGGGGGAGCACCGTCACGCACGTCGACAAATTGAAAGACGTGCAGTGCGAGGTCTGTCACGGCCCCGGCTCACTCCACGCGAAGAAACCAAAAACGGTAGCGATGCCCACGCCCAAACCGAACGGCGATTCGTGCACGACGTGTCACCACCCGCCGCACGTTCACGAGTTCAACGCCGCGGAAAAGATGCCGCTCATTTTGGGACCGGGCCACGGCAAGCCGAGTTGAGAAGGTCGGACACCGCCGTATAAATTTCTTCTTTGTCGACGTCGATCAAGTCGACATGCCGACCGCCGTGCACACCGATGAAGCGCGCGTGTGGCAATGCGCGCGCGACTGCTTCGCCCATTCGGAACGGCACGACCGGATCGTCGTCGCCATGCACGACGATCGCTGGAATGCCTATTTTCGAAGCCTTTGAGAGCGTGTCGAATTTGTCTTTGACGATCCAAGTGACCGGCAAAAAAGGCGCGTAGCGATTTCCCATGTCGACGATGGATGTGTACGGCGCTTCCAAAATGAGCGCGCAACCGTGACCCCGATACGCCATCTCGCTGGCGACGCCGGTGCCGAGTGAAAATCCCCAGAGCGCGATGTGATCTTTTTTGGTCCCGCGTGCTTCGACGGCGGCGATGAGTGCTTCGGCGTCGGCGTAGAGGCCGGCTTCGGTCGGTGGTCCGCTCGCCCGCGCAGTTCCGTATCCGCGATACTCCGCTAGCAAGACGCCGAAACCGAGCGATTGCAAATCTTCCGAACGATCGAGCTCGTACGCGATCGTCTCGCCGTTGCCGTGAAAATAAATCACGAACGGCGCGTCGGGATCTTGCGGCGGAAAATAGAGTCCTTGAGCGGTGACGCCATCGCTCGTCTTCGTGGAGATGAGCTCGCCGTAACCTTCGGGCAACGGCGGTGGTGACGCGGGAGCCGGGAAGAGGACGTGCCGATAAATGCTACAACCAATCAGCGTGAGCACGACGTAGCCGCCGAGCGCGCCGGCGAGCACTCGCAGAAGTCTTCGGCTGACCGGCATAAGAATCATCCTTGAACGGTTGGCGGCACGGGCGCAACGAATGTTTGGGGAGTGGTGTACGAATCTGCACGAAAAATAGGGCGATCGTGGCCGCTCGTTATTGCGTGTATGTTGCACATAACGACGTTTGCGTTGTTGTGTCGTGAGCCTCGCGCGCTCGAGCTGCCTCGCGTCGACGAGCCGGAAAGGGCGCCCATCGACATCTCGTTCGAGGATGAAGCGCAGAGGCCGTCGTCACTCGAGCCCTCGGCAGCGAAACGAGTCGTCGCGATCCAGACCTCGCAAGCACGTAGCGCCGCGCATGAATCGGA
>JBDTFL010000161.1:0-5188 GCA_039937955.1 Polyangiaceae bacterium
CGGCTCGGTGAAATGCAAAAACTTCATCATGAGCGCCGACGCTACCTTCATTTGCTGCGGAGACATCGACGTGAGCGAGGTCATGAGCTGCACCGCGGCCGATTCGGTCAGCCAAGTCGCGGGCGCAGTGCGCGCGAAGATTCTCGATTCGGGATCAGGCGCGTGGCTCGAACTCTACGACAAGAAGAAGCTCCACGTCGATCACCTACTCGACTACGTCATGATCGACGACGATCCGGTCGAGCCGAAAAAGAAGCCCGACATGACGAAGCTGCTCGTGAAAGCGGCGATCGAAACCGAAGAATGGGATGACCTCGATTACGAAGACCGCGAAGGCGAGGACATGGCGGACTACATTTCTCTGAACGAAGAAGCAGTTTGGAAAATGCTCGCAGCCGGTAAATCCATTTTGAAGGCGTAACAACCGAACGGCAATATTGCCGTTTCATCGGCAACGTTGCCGATGGCTACGTGTTGGACGACGAGCTCTTCGAGAACGCCCCTTCACCACCGGGCACTCCGAGTGGCAGCTATTCCTATACGTTCGAAGATCATCTTCGCGACTTCGTTGCTGATGTGATGCGCATTCATCGTTAACTTTCGCGAAACCCCGGCTTTTACGAAGCGAGCGGCCGCCGATGGATCTCGTTGAAACGTTGATTACGCGAGCTCTGCGGCTCGTCACTCGATTCGGTGTCGTCGACGTCGTCGTCGAGCGAACGAAGCGTTTGCTGATCGATGAAACGGGATCTTGGATGATGCGAATTTCGGGAACGATGGAAAGGCTGTTTTTCCCGCAAAATCTGCTATTCGTGATGCGATGATTTCCGACATTCGCAATCAGCTCGAGGACCTCCAAAAGCGCCTGATGACGCTAAGGGGGCATCTTTGACCTCGACAAACTGAAACGAGACATCGACCGACTCGGTGAGCAGACGCTCGCGCCCGGTTTTTGGGATGACGCCAAAAAAGCGCAAACCGTGACTCGCAAACGCTCGATGCTCGAGCAAACGCTGACGTCACACGAAAAATTGTGGCGCGACTGGGACGACGCAAAAACGCTTTTGGATCTGGGCGTCGAGGGGAACGACGAAGCCACGATCGCGGAAGCCGAAGCGCTCATGCCTTCACTCGAGACGCGCGTTCGCTCAGCGGAAGTGTCGCGCATGCTCTCGGGTCCGGCCGATCGCTCGGACGCGATCGTCTCCATTCATCCTGGCGCCGGCGGCACCGACGCGAAGGATTGGGCCGCGATGCTGCTCCGCATGTACATGCGTTGGTGCGAGAAAAAAGGCTACAAAACCGAGATCGTCGATTACCAAGACGGCGACGAAGCGGGCATCGACGCCGTGTCGTTCATGGTGCACGGCGATTCGGCTTACGGAAATTTGCGCAGCGAGCACGGCGTGCATCGTCTCGTGCGCATGTCGCCGTTCAACGCCGACCACACGCGGCAGACCGCATTCGCGGCGGTCGAGGTGACCCCGGATACGGATGAGGACATCAACATCGAGATCCAGGACAAGGACGTGGAGATCACGACCATGCGCGCTGGCGGCAAGGGCGGGCAGAACGTGAACAAGGTCGAAACGGCGGTTCGCCTGCGACATATCCCGACCGGTTTGAACATCGTGTGTCGCGCCGAGCGCAGCCAGCATCAAAATCGCGCGATGGCGTACAAAGTGCTGAAGGCGAAGCTCTACGAAATGGAGCTCGACCGACGCACGCAAGAGACCGACGCATTTCACGCGACGAAGAGCGCGATCAATTTCGGAAGTCAGATTCGCAACTACGTGCTCCAGCCGTATCGGCTCGTGAAGGATGCACGCAGCGCTCACGAAAACAGCAACGTCGACGCCGTGCTCGATGGCGACCTCGACAGTTTCATCGAAGCGTATTTGCTCGCTGCGGCTGGCGGAACGCTTCAAAAAGGGGGGAACGCCAATGCGAATGCAAACGACGACACTTAGCTGGACGCCTTCGCGTAGCTCGGCTTTTTATCTATTTTTATCGGGAATTTCGATTGCGGCGATCACCGTCGCGTGCTCGAGCAGCAGCAGCGGCGGCAGCGCGAGCTCGTCGTGCGGCAATTTTGCGAGCGCAGAAATCGACGCAGAAACACGCTGCGGATCGACGCCGCTCTCGCCCGACGAACGCGCGAATTACATCTCACGCTTCAACATCGTCTGTAACGACGCGCTCGGCGCGCCCGGCAGCGGAATCACCACTGCGTATCTCGACGCGTGCGCAGGTGCGCTGGGAAAAAATCCGACATGCACTGCCGCGGTCCCGGAATGCAACGATCCGGCCGGCACCCTCGCAGTCGGAGCCGCTTGCGGAAGCGACGATCAATGTTCGAGCACGCACTGCGCGATCGACTCCGGGTTCACCGTCAGCCCCGACGGCGGCACCAGCGGCGGCACGAGCAACTGCGGAAAGTGCGCCCCCACCATCGCCGACGGCGCGGCCTGTCAGTCCGGTGATGTTTGCGTCGCCGGCGATTCCTGCCTCGACGGCAAATGCGGAAAAGAGACGACGTCGACCGGCGGCACCGGCACGATCGGGTCAGCGTGTCAGCAAGACAGCGATTGCGCGACGCCGAATCGCTGCGATTTCACGCAGGGAATTTGCGCAGCTCCGGGCAACGCGGGCGCTTCGTGCTTCACGGCATCGGACTGCGTGACCGGCCTCATCTGCACGAGCGGCGAGCAATGCGAGCAAGCCATCGGCAACGGCGGGCCATGCGTCGGCGGAGATTGTCAGCCAGGCCTCGGCTGCGACGCGACCTCACACAAGTGCGCCACCATCACGTTCGCTGCGCAAGGTGCGGCGTGTGATCGAGACGCCGTCTTGTGTGATCGCGGAAACTGCAACGTCGGAGGTTCGGGCGGTGCGCAAAAAGGAGTCTGCCCCACCATCATCGCCGACGGACAACCGTGCACGGCCGACAGCACGACCAATGCATGCGACGACTTCGCCGAATGCGTCAGCGGCACCTGCCAAGTTTCGAATCCTGCAGACTGCAAATAAAACTAGAGAACTCTGACCGCGGAGCACGAGCTCTTTCGCTACTTCCGCTTTTACTTTTCCATTCTGCTTTTTGGAGGTCTTCATGAAACGCTATATTTTCAGCCTGATTTCAGTTTCCGTGCTCGCAGCATCGTTCGCCGCATGTAGCAGCTCGAGCTCGAACGGAAGCACCTCCGGAGACGGCGGACCGACGTCGAGCGGCGACGCATGCTCGCAGTACGCAGCAGCCAACAACGCGTACACCATCAAATGCAGCGGCGGCATCGACCCCGCGCAATCGAACGCGAACGTGGCGCGCTTCAAAACGCTGTGCGACGCGCTCGAAAAGTTGAACGGCATCTCGACCACGTTCGACAGCGACATCGGCGCGTGTGCAGCCGCCATCAACGCTGCCGACTGCACGACGGCCGTCGAGCAAATCCCCGAATGCAACGCTGGCATTCCGAACGGCACGCTCGCCACCGGCGCGCCTTGCGCGAGCGGTCTTCAGTGTTCGAGCGGCGGTTGCAGCGCGGGCGCTCAAGACGCAGACGGCGGATCTACGAATTGCGGAACCTGTCAGGATCCCGTTGCCGACGGCAAAGATTGCTCCGCGGGTCCGTGCGTGACCGGCGACACGTGCTCACTCAGCATCGACAGCTCGGGAAGTCTCGCGGAAACATGCACCAAACAAGCAGCTCCCGCAGCTGTCGGCGGCTCGTGCGGTGGCGACAGCGATTGCCTCGCGCCGAACCACTGCAACTTCGCAACGCCCGACGCAGCAACCGGAACATGCGCAGCGCCTGGAGCCGCGGGCGCATCGTGCAGCGCAAATCAAAACTGCTCGACGCCGCTCGTTTGCACGGGAGGCGACACCGAGGCTTGCACCACGGCAGTCGCGGCCGGCTGTACGTGCGCCGTGTCCTCCGATTGCGCAGTTGGAACCGCGTGCGACACGACCAGCTTGAAGTGCGCTGCGTTCACCTACGGAAAACCGGGCGCCACGTGCGACGGCACCATCGCGCTTTGCTCACAAGGACAGTGCAACACGCCCACGTCGAGCGGCGACGCAGACGCCGGGCCGGTCAGCGGCACTTGCCCGACGATCATCGCCGACGGTCAGGCTTGCAACCAAGACGACAGCAGCACGACCTGCGACGATTACGCAGCCTGCTTGAACAGCGTCTGCACGTTGCTGCCGGCTACCTGCAACTGAGCTTTTGGATGAATCGATGAACCCCCGTATTTTTGGCTCGATTTCGTTTCTTGCCTTAACCGCGGCAGCGTTGTGGGCTTGCCACTCGTCTTCTTCGAATTCCGACGACACGAGTGGCGGGCTCAGTGGCGCGTGTCAGCGCGTAGCGAACGCAACTTCCGCGTTCGCGCAAAAGTGCGGCGGGCAGCTCACGGCCGTCGGCGCAAAAGATCGTGACACGCACGACATCGAACGAAGCGCCGCGCTCTGCGTTGCAGAATATTCGCTGCCAGGAATTTCAGATCCGACGAAGCAGCTCAACGCGTGCGCCGCGGATTTGGCCGCCGCTCCCTGCAACACGGAAGGTCTGATCCCGAGTTGCTCCATCGCGCCGAGCGGAAGCTTGACCAACGGAACGACGTGCGCCGTCAATGAGCAGTGCGCCGGCGGCGTCTGCATTTTTTCAGTGAGCGATGCAGGATCGGCCGCCGATGCTTCTCCGGTCGCGTGCGGTACGTGCGAGACGGCCACCGTGCCCGGCCAGCTGTGCACCGATCCGACCCTATGCGTCGGTGGCGTTTGTGAAGGTAATTCTCCCGACGCCGCGGTCTGCCAGCCGAGCCCGACGCAGACCTCTGCGATCGGCGCTACCTGCGGAGATTTCACCGGATGCGCGCCTCCGGGTTTTTGCGCCTTCGACTCGAATGGGAATTCCGGAACGTGCACCGCGCCTGCGAAATTGGGCGAATCGTGCGGAACCGGATCGATCGCGCTTCAATGCGAGCCGTCGTCGACATGCACCAATAGCGTTTGCACCGCGCCCGCGGCGCTCGGCGAAGACTGCACGAGCAAATCCTGCGGTACCGATCTTTTCTGCAGCGGCGGAAGGTGCCTCGCGGTCACCTACGGGCCGGTCGGCGCATCGTGCGACGGCGTCGGATTGAAATGCGTTCAGGGAAACTGCCCGAACGCTTCCCCTTTCGG
>JBDTFL010000162.1:0-6851 GCA_039937955.1 Polyangiaceae bacterium
CACATTGCGAGAATAATTCCTGTTTGCGGCTTTCGCTACGTCCATGACATCAATCGCGATTGAGCCGTTTTTACCGGTTGTTATCGACGCCGGAAGGCTTCCGGCGGCTGCGGCGCGCATCCTCGACCCGAAAACAGCCGGACCGGTGAAGTCGATGGCGGCGCGCGGAATCGCTCCGGGGCTCAAGCCGTTCGAGGCCTTGGCGGTCGTCGTGCTGCTTTCGCAAGGCGCCGACGAAGCGATCGCCACCATCGCCAAGCTCACTCTCGAAAAAATCCCGGCGCCACTTCTCGCGGGCGCCATGACGCCGGATCTCGATCCGGGCGCGCTCGACGTCATCGGTCCGATGCACGCAGGCGACATGCGCGTGATGGAGAAGGTGATTTTACTTCCGCAGGTTCGCACCGAGCTCGTCGCGAGAATAGCGGCGCACGCGAGCGAGATGGTGTCCGAGCTGATCGCGACCAACGAGCAACGCCTGCTCGCGAACCCGCGGATCATCGAAGCGCTCTACATGAACAAGAACACGCGCATGTCGACCGCCGACCGCGTGCTCGAGCTCGCGGTTCGCAACGAGATCGAGCTGCCGGGAATTCCGGCGTTCCGGCAAGCTGCGCAAGCGATCACCGAGGAGCTCATCGCCGAGGCGCAAGAGGAGCGGACACCCGACGACGAAGCGTTTTTCACCGCCGAACAGATCGCCGCGAAGATCGACGCCGAGATCGAGGACACCCACGAGATCGATCAAGAGACCGGCGAAGAAAAGGTGATCGACAAAGCGTTGCCGCTCTACGCGCAGATCGCGACCATGACGATTTCGCAGAAAATACGACGTGCCACGCTCGGATCGAAGAGCGACCGCATGATCTTGGTGCGCGATGCGAACCGTCTCGTCGCGGAGGCAGCGGTCGAGAGCCCGCTCATTCAAGAAGGTGAAATCGCGATGATCAGCACGAGCCGCACCGTGAGCGACTCGGTCTTGAAGTCGATCGCACTGAGCCGCGAGTGGACGCGCCACAATCAGATTCGTTTCAACTTGGTCTCGAACCCGCGCACGCCGTTCGCGTTCGTCGCGAAGCTTCTGCCCATGCTGCGCGAGCACGATCTCAAAGCGCTCTCCAAAAACAAGAACGTGCCGGGCGCGGTGCAGCAGCTCGCGAAGCAACAGATCGCGCGTCGCACCGGAAAATAGGAACGCGCTTGCTCTCTCCGCGTGGGACGGGTTCCCTTCGGTCTCGGAATCACATCGCGCTCGCGTTGATGGTGGCGCTCGCGATGTCCATTCTCGCCCTGCTTCCGATCGCGAAGTGGCACAGCGCTCCGAGCTGCGACGCGCGCACGCACATCGAGATGATCCGCGGCGTGGCCGATCACGGTCTGCCATACGGGGAAAATGGGCCGATCGGACGCTTCCCCGAATTTCGCGCGCGCTGGAACATCGTGAAAGACGGCAAGCTTTGGGGCACGTATCCGCCGCTCTTCGCGTACATCGCAGCGCCGATTTTTCGAATGGGAGGTCTTCCGGCGGTGTCGCGCATGAACATCGTGTTCCTGATCGTCATGGCCTTCGCCGTGTTCGTTCTTGCACGGAGATTTTTGGGAGACGCGTTGCTCGCAGCGGCGGCGGCGTGGCTCGTCGTCTGCTCCACACCGGTGCCGGCGACAGCGATGGACATGAGCCCGTACATCATCTCCGAGAGCCTCATCGTTTTTGCGATGGCGTTCGCACTCGCAAGCATCGACGGTTCGCGTTCGCGCATTTCAGCTTGTTTTTCCGGGGTTCTGAGCGGCCTCGCGGTGTCGGCTCATTTGCTCACGTTCCCGATGTTTGCCGGTCTGCTGATCGCGGTCGTGCTCGCGAACGCGAACGACCAAGCGGGTCGCTTGCCTTTTCACGTCCCGGAAATCGTCGAGCCGTGGATCCCGACGCGCGCCTCTCTCGTGCGAGCCGGCGTGATGCTCGCTGGCTTCGTCGTCGCATTACTGCCAGTCGCCGCCCTCAACCTCGTCCGCTTTCACTCTCCAAACCCGATCTCGTACGGGCCATGCCCTTGGCGCAGCTGTGCGGAGACGGGCCAGGACGTCCAGCACCTGTCCGACATTTTGCTCTACGCGTTACCGACGCTGGCGTGGGTCGGCACGGCCGTCGTGATTTTTTGTGCATTAAAGAAGAATTCGATTCGCGTGCCTGCGCTGCTTTTGTGCACGATTTTCCCTATGATCGCGTGGAAGCTCCTTCGCACTCACGCCTGGCAGATCTTGGTCATCGCATGGGGGAACGTCGTCGATCTCAGCTTTGTCGACATGGAGATCGGCACGATGCCCGACAAGATCGGCCATCTGCTCGGACCGTGGCTGATTCGGTCGGCGCTCCAGACCACACCTTTCATCGCGCTGTCGTTTCTCGTTCCGTGGTGCACGCTTCGCGAGCGACGTCGCACGCTCGTGCTCGCGCTACCAAGCCTGTGCCTTTTTATTTCATGTGCGCTGCGAGCCAACGAGCCGCCGGCATTTGCGTTCGGTTTTCCGTTCGTGTTTTTGCGGTACACGGTGCCGGCAACCGCACCTCTGTTGATTCTCGCACTTGCTTCCGTCCGTGATCTTCGGTGGCGCGGCACGCACGTCGCGTTGACGGTGGTTACGTCCGGCGTGATCGCGTTCGAGCTCTGGTCAGGGAAGAATTTCGACGGCCCTCTCGATCGTCGCATCTTCCTTTTGTACGGCACGTTGCTCTCGGCGGTCGTCGCCTGCGTCGCCGTTTGGCTCGCGCGCAAAGGTCACGAAACACCGCAAAAAATCGCGCCATTTGCGATCGGGTTGGCAATGGCGCTCGGCGTCGGTCCGACGCTCGGCGAAACGCTCCACGCGGAGATCATGTTGCGCAACGACAACGACGCACGCCTCGACAGCGTCGCGGCGATGGTGCCGGATCGTTTCGCTTTGGTGGGTTTCGCGGGCGAGATCGACACCGCACTCGCTCTCCGCGCCACGCGCGACGTGCAGTACATCGACCTCTACGAAACCGACCAAAGCAAGGGTTGGGCGACGTTTCGCGCGATGATCGACGAATGGACCCGTGACGGCCGACCGATTTTTGCACTATGGCCTGCGGGCACTGATCCGCCTTCGCCTTGGACCGACGTCGCCTTCGAGCGGATCATGGCGAAAGAAAATCTCTACCGAATCCGCAAGCTCTGATCGGAAATGGCCTCCTCATCGATCGACGAAAAAAAAACGATGCACCCGCGCGCACGCGTCGCCATCGAAGTCCTGATCGTCGCGATAGCACTCGCGTTCGGCATCTTCGTCGTAATCGACTCGCCATTTTGGGTCGAAGCTCATGGCAACCAGTTTCGCTGCGTGAAGGATCCTCATGAGCTCAGCATGGGGAACTTTTTTCGCTGGTGTGCCGGTTTTTCAGCTCTATTTCTGATCGTCGTTCTTCGCCCGATCGCCGGTAGGCTCGCCGCGCGTTTCGGGATCAGCACCGGCGCGGTACTTCGCATTTCACTCGCTCTCGTGCTCGCGCTCGTCGTGAGCGAGGTGATCATGCGTAAGCCATGGGCCGCTCCGCCACCGCCTATCACCTGCGACGTGTGCGCTCCCGGCGAAGCCAACGCGCGCTACGGATGGTTGCTGATTGCCTCGAGCGATCATGTTTGGAAAGGTCCCGGCGAACCCGTCACGTATTTCATCAACGCGGAGCACAATCGATCTGCCGCCGTCGACTCGAAGCCCGATCACGATCGGCCGACGCTTCTCATCGGCGGTGAGTCGGTCGCGCTCGGGATAGCCGTGAACTATGAAGACACGTTCTCCGGCATGCTGGAAAAGGATCTCGGCATTCAAGTCGTGAACAGCGCAGCGTTCGGCTACGCGATGGATCAGGCTTATTTACGCGAGGAAGATACTATTGCAGAATACACGCATCCTGTCGCGCTGATTACGACGTTTGTGCCCGACGAGGTCGAGCGTTTCGAAACAGAATGGAGAAATTCGCTCGAGGTCGCACCCGACGGCGGCGTTCAAGTACGGCCTCCGCTGGCGCCGTGGATTCGCGAGATGCAACTGCGTCATGTTTGGCGTGGCCTCTATCACGGCGATGACGAAATCCAGAACATGCGTGCGGTGGCGCGTGCGACGATCGCTCTCGCAAAAAAGCATGGCGCCTACCCTTTGTTCGTCACCACGAACTTCAATGCACCGTGCCTCGACGTCAAAGGACAGAGCCCGTCGCTGTATCGCACGCTGTTCGATGATCAGCAGATCAATCGCATCCATGTAGACGTACCGATGGCGTTGCACGCGTATGGTGATCCGCATCCGGGACCGGCGGGACATCGCATGATCGCCGACGCGATCGAGAAAGCGCTACGCGACGCGCATGTCCTCTAGCCCGAAGCGCGCATGGGTCGATGTCTTCCTCGGCGCACTGGGTGTCGCGGTCGGCTGGTCGTCACTCACCTTCCCCTTCGGACGCGACCAAGGGCTCTTTTTTTACGTCGCGCGCGAGTGGCTGAAACGGGGAAGTATTCCGTATCGCGACGTGTTCGACGACCAAACCCCGGGAATTTACGGGGTCCACGCGATCGCGATCGGTTTGTTCGGCGAGACGATGTGGGGCATTCGCGTCCTCGATCTGATCGCGGTGATTGCGATCGGCGTCCTCGCCGCGAGCTTCAGCGCGCCACCAAACCGATCACCCGCACGCGGCATTCGCGGCGCGAGCGTGCTGACCACCAGCATCCTCTATTACGGCTTTTCGAATTTCTGGAACACCGCGCAGGTCGAGATTTGGTACTCGGCTTTCGCGCTCGCATCCATCTGGGCTGCTCGAAACGTCGCGCGCCCCTCACGAGCCGAATTCTTTTCGGGCTTGCTCGGCGGAATGGCAATCGTCATGAAGCCGCCCGCCGCTTGGTTCGTCGCGTGCGCGCTGACCATCTGCATCGCGCGTTCGCTTCGAGAAAAAGATCGACGCGTGACGCTCTCGGGATTTCGTTTCGTCGCCGGCGTCGCCGTTCCCATTGCCATCACCCTCGCCTACTTCGCCGCGCACGACGCGCTCGGCACCATGGCCGAGGTCATCATCGGCGCCGGCGGGTATGTCGGACGCGAATCGAGCATCGATGGAGTCGGTGGCGTCATCAACGCGACGCTCGACGGCTATCGCTTCTACTCACCGCTCGCCGCGCTCATCTTCGCGGCGCTGATTATCGGAATGGCGTGGCATCACAAACGCTCGGAAATTGTCGAGCGAAATCGCTACGCATTCGCTGCGCTGCTCGGCGTGCTCGGTTTTCTCGCCGTTGCTGTCCAGAAGAGATTCTTTCTTTTTCACTGGTCGGTGATGATTGGCCCAGCGGTCATCGTCGTTGCGAACGCCATTCTCGACATCGAAAAAGTCACGCGCGAGCATCCACAACGGGTGCGGATTCACGTCGCGGCCGTCGTCGTGATTCTCGCAGCGTGGATGACCTCTGGTGATTCGTTCCGAGGCTGGGTCGATGAAAATCGATCGGCGGCCAGCTACATTGCCGGTCGCATCGATCGCGCGACGTTCACGCGCCGCTTTTCTCTCGATGTCCTCGACTTTTCGTATCGCGACAGCGAGCGTGTCGGACTGTGGCTCGAAGACCATTCGAGCGCAGATGACAGCGTCGCCGTTCGCGGATTCGAGCCGGAAATCTATGCGATTGCGCATCGCCACTACACCGGTCGATTTTTTTGGACGATATTTCTGACGAGCCCGACCCATGGATTTCACCAAGTCGCGTGGCAGCGCGAAGACGCCAGCGCGCTCGACGCTCGTCCGCCGCGTTTCGTCGTGGCGATCGAACGAGCTCACGTCGGCCCTGACGCACCCGAAACATTCCTGCTGCGAGGATATCGCGTAGCGACGCAGATCTCGGGCTTCGTCATTTTGGAGCGCCCGCAATGACGCTCACGGATCTCCGACGCAATCGTCTCGCGTACGCGCTCCTGGCGCTGCTCGCCACGATGATCTTGGCCGCGTTGCCTTGGTCGGGCTGGCATAGCGCCTGGACCGTCGATTCGCGCACGCAAATCGAGATGATCAAGGGCATCTCGGAGCACGGGCTGCCGTATGTCGAAAATGGTCCGGTGTCGCAATACCCCGAGCTCCAAGCCCGATGGAACGTCGCGCACGGTGAGAAGCTTTGGGGTCTCTATCCGCCGCTCTTCGCATACGTGTCGGCTCCGTTTTATCTGCATGGGGGCGTGGCGAGCGTCTCGCGCATGAACGTGTTGTTCGTTTTGTTTTTTGCGCTCGGCACGTTCGCAGTCGCGCGTCGTTTCTTTCGTGATGCATTGCTCGGCTCGATCGCCGCATGTCTCGCGGTGCTTTCGACGCCCGTTGGAGCCGCCGCAATGGACATCAGCTCCTTCACCTTGGCCGAAGCGCTCATCGTATGGACGATTTTCGTCGCGATGCTCAGCTTCGAATCGCCTCGTTTTTCCGGGGTTTTGGCGATCGCTGCAGGATTGCTCGGCGGCTGCGCGATATCCACGCACGTCATCACGTTCGCAATGGTGTTCGGCGTCGTCGTCGCGCTCGCACAACCCGACGACCAATCTTGGATCCCAACTCGAAAGTCGATCCTTCGCGCAGGCCTGATGACGGTCGGAGTCGTCATCGCGCTCGTACCGATGGCGTTGCTCAATCACATTCGATTCGGATCGTACAATCCGATCTCGTACGGCCCCTGCGTTTGGGCCAGCTGCACGGACACGGGCATCGACCAACAGAGTGCCGGCAACATGCTTCGGTTTGCGCTGCCCTCATTCGCGTGGCTCGGCGCAACGATCCTCGCGGCTTACTTCTTTCGAAA
>JBDTFL010000163.1:0-2623 GCA_039937955.1 Polyangiaceae bacterium
GATCCTTCACATGTGAATCTCCTCGCGCGACGGTGCTCGTGATTCCGGCGATGGGCGTGGCTGCGAAATTTTACGACAAGCTCGGCGCCGAGCTCGCTGCGGCGGGGCTCGCGGCGTTCGTGATGGATCTGCGCGGCATCGGATCGAGCAATTTGCGCGCGAGTCGCAAGGTCGACTTCGGATATCGCGAGCTGGTCGAGCTCGATCTCGTGGCCGCAGCAAGTGCCGTGAAAACAAGCGCCAAATCACTCCGGCTGTTCGTGCTCGGGCACAGCCTCGGCGGCCACCTCGCGATTATATTTTCGGCGCTTCACGGTGAAATGATCGCGGGCGCAATCGTGGTGGCGGGGGGGACGCCGTACTTTCGCAATTGGAAATTGCCGATGAGCGCGGTCACATTGTTCGGATCCTCGGTCATGCGCGGGCTCGGAATCGCGATGGGCTACGTGCCAGGAAATCGTCTGGGCTTTGCCGGTCGAGAAGCGAATCGTGTCGTTGCCGAATGGGCGCGCTTCGTTCGAACCGGAAGGCTCACAGTCGGCGGCATCGATCACGAAATACTCGCGCACGCGTTGGAGGCGACGAAATTACCGCTGCTCGGAATCTCGTTCGAGGAAGACGACTATGCGCCGCGCATCGCGGTGGACCGTCTGCTCGCCATGCTGCCGAATGCGAAGCTCACGCGAATCCATTTCGAGCGCGGCGAGGTCGGCGAAAACGTGGATCACTTTCGCTGGGCAAAACAGCCTACGGTTGTGAGCAACCGACTTTCGAAGTGGATCGATGTGCTCTAATATTTCTGCATCATGACCTTCGCGTTTCCGGCAGGTTGGCCTCGCATCTCGTCATCGCTCGTCTACGACGACCCGAAAAAGGCGATCGATTTTCTCTGCAAAGCGTTCGGCTTCGAGCTGCAGCTCCTCGTCGAGCACGACGGCGTAGTCGCGCATTCGCAGCTCGTCGTGGAAGGCGGGCTCATCATGGTCGGCGACGCAAAGGCGGAGGCGCGCCCGTGGCGAAAAAGTCCGCGCTCGGTCGGCGGGGCCAACACGCAATCGCTGATGGTGTTCGTCCCCGATGTCGAGGCGCACTTCGAGCACGCGAAAAAATCCGGAGCGAGAATCGTGACCGAGCCGAAGACCAGCGACTACGGCGAAGAGTATTGGTCGGATCGTTCCTACGAATGCGAAGACCTCGAAGGCCACCATTGGTATTTCGTGCAGCGCCTCCGCGACCCGAAAAAATGAGCTTAAAGCGAGGCTCGCGCGGATCGCACAAACCACGCGTGGACTTCGGGCCGGCATCCCTTAAAGTAGATTCGTGAGTCGGAGTCGAGCGCGCCAGCCGCGTGAGCTAGCCCGCGAGCAACGGCGTTTAGCCCGCATCTTCGGCGCGATCGTGGCTGCGGTGGCTCCGACGTCGGTCGCGATGATCGCGTGTGACTCGGTCTCCGATCCTGGACCGCAAACCGATGCGAGCACATCGACCACGGACGCAGACGCAGCTTCGCCGCTCGACGCGCCGGCCGACGTCCTAACTGACGCGGCCTCCTGCTTCATCACCGCCACCTATTTCGATTCAGGCATTTATTACGACGGCGGCGACGGCGCGATCGACGTTGGCTGCATCTACAATTTGCCGTGCGGCCTTCCGCCGACATTGATGTCGCTCGGTTGCGGCGTCTATTTTTCGGACACTGTCGACTCCAGCTTGCCCGACGCGCACGCGTTCGCCGGATGCAACATCGCCGAAGGCTCGGGGTGCACGGCAGGAAGTTTCACGCCGGGCGACAACGGATCCGTGGGGATCATCTGCGCAGATTGTTTGGGAGGCGGAGGACGACGCCCGCGTGGCCTTGCGCGATTACAGCGCGTGACCGCACGAACCCCGGTCGGTCGCTACTTTGCGCAGATGGCGCACGAAGAGTCCGCGAGCGTGCACGCATTTCACCGCATGAAACAAGAGCTTTTGCGATTCGGCGCTCCGGCATCGCTCGTCCTTGCGGCAGCGCGCGCGGAGCAGGAAGAAATTCGTCACGCGGCGCTGATGAGAAATCATGCTCGCGCATTCGGTGGCATGGGCGTTCCGGCACGAACGAAAA
The DNA here is from genome assembly GCA_039937955.1 of Polyangiaceae bacterium. Classification (GTDB taxonomy): domain Bacteria; phylum Myxococcota_A; class Polyangia; order Polyangiales; family Polyangiaceae; genus JAICXU01. The sequence continues at coordinate 2,102 of JBDTFL010000163.1, forward strand.
AAGCGCGGCGTCGGTCGCTCGAAGCCATGGCCATCGAAAATGTCGTCGAGGGTTGCGTGAACGAAACCTTCGGCGCGTTGCTCATGACGTGGCAGGCGCAGCACGCGTCGTCAGAAAGTTTGCGCGCCGTGTTCTCGAAAATCGCGAACGACGAAATCGGACACGCCGCGCTTTCGCATTCGGTCGCCGCGTGGGCCGACTCGCAGCTCGACGCTCGCGCGCAAATTCGCGTGAAGCGAGCACGCGCGCGGGCCGTCGCAAAATTGCAGCGATCACGGAGCGCCTATGAAAATGCGGCGTTTGACGATCGTCTCGCGGCGCAAATCGGCTGGCCCACGCCGACGCAACGAAGCGAGCTCGTCCAGAAAATGCTGTCGTCGCTCGCGCTCGTCTAGCTCGCGTCGGCCAAGTCGATGTGCGCGCCGCTCTTTTTGAGCCACCACAAAAGTCCGACCACCAAGTTGCGTTTGTCGTCCACGAACGACGGCTTTTTTCCTTCGAAGTAGTGACCCACGAACTGAA
>JBDTFL010000164.1:0-4650 GCA_039937955.1 Polyangiaceae bacterium
TTGGCGTGTGCACCCTCTTCGCTGCGGTTCTCACATCGTTGCATGCAGCGCATGCAAGCGATCAAGAAGGCGCTGGCGACCAAGTGGCCGCGCGCAAAGAAGACAAAGCGCAGCAAGCGGCGGCTGAAGGAAAATCGCCCGAGGACATCACGACCAAAAAAGTGTCAATGGAGGTCGCGGGCTACACCGATTCGGATCACGTCGCGGTGTTCACGCCGTCGATCGCGGCGAGCCTCGAAAACGTGACGACCGGTGCGTCGATTCGCGGAAGCTACTTGGTTGACGTCGTCTCCGCAGCGTCGGTCGACATCGTGTCGACCGCATCACGGCGCTGGACCGAAGCACGCCAAGCCGGTTCTCTCGAAGCCGAATACAAGCCGCGCGATTTCGGCGTGTCGGTAGCCGGCTCCACGTCGAGCGAGCCCGACTATTTTTCGTACGGATTCGGCGTCACCATGACCCTCGACCTGCTCGAAAAAAATCTCACGTTGATTGGCGGTTACGGTTACGGCCACGACACCGCCGGGCGATCAGGAACACCGTTTTCGGTTTTTTCGCGCGACCTCAATCACGGTGCATTTACCGCTGGTTTGAGCGGTTTGGTCGATCGCTCGACCATCGTGTCGGGCGTGCTCGACGTCATTTTGGAGAACGGCGATTCGTCGAAACCGTACCGCTACATTCCGATGTTCTCGTCGGACGCAGCGTCGCAAATTTCGCCGGGTGCGTCGATCGATACCGTGAACGCGATGCGTTTGCCGGAGCGTCCACTCGAGCAGCTTCCACTCGCGCGTCGCAGGTTCGCGCTCACGGGTCGACTCGCGCATCGCTTCGATTGGTCGACGCTCCGCGCAGAAGAGCGCGGCTACTACGACAATTGGGGAATGGTCGCGTCCACCACTGACGCACGTTGGATTTTCGACATCGGCAAACGCTTTGCGATTTGGCCGCACCTTCGTTTCCACGTTCAGAAGTCGGTGGATTTTTGGCAGCTCGCTTACGTGTCGGGATCGACAGCGGGTTGGGATCTTCCGGAATATCGAACGGGCGATCGTGAGCTCGGTCCGTTGTGGACGTTCACGGGCGGCGGCGGCGTGAAGGCGTTTCTCGGTGCCGACGAGGATCCGAAACGATTCGCGATCGGTCTGCAAATGGACGGCGGCTACACCGCGTACACGAACGATCTCTATCTGACGAACCGCACCATGTTTTTGACCTCGCTCAACTTCGAGGGGGCTCTGTGATGCGACAAGTCAGAACGCAAAGAATCGCCTTGATTTTGCCGGCGTTGGCCGTCGTCTTCGTGACGCTGATCGCTTGCGGAGGCGACCCGACGCACGACAACGCCGTCGACGCGCTCGGCGCCGATCCGACCGGTCAGCCGAACGGACCAACGCATCGTGCGGGCCAGCCTTGTCTCACATGCCATGGAGGATCGGGTCCGGCGAGCGCGCAGTTTGCGGTCGGCGGAACGGCGTACTTGGTGAAGGGTCAGACCGATCCGCTCGCGAACGGCACAGTGCATCTCCTCGACGCCAGCGGCGCGAAGTTCGACATGCCGACCAACGAGGTCGGAAACTTTTTCGCGACGACGGCAGAGTGGAAACCGGTTGCACCGATCAACGTTTCGCTGACGCTCGACACGTCGGAGGCTGACATGATCTCGCACGTCGGTCGCGACGGATCATGCGCCGACTGTCACACGGCGACGGTTGGCCCGCGCTCGCCAGGTCCCGTTTATCTGGCGAGCGATCCCGGAAATCTTCCAGACGCGGATGGTGGCTCATGAGAGCGATCGCCGGACCGAAGGGAACCCGTCCCACGCGGAAAACATCTTATTTTCTCGCTCCGTTCGTGTTGCTCGCACTGGCCATCGTAGCTGCATGTGGCGCGCCAGACTCGAGCGCGCGCATCGGGGTGGACGCGCCCGACGAAACGCAATTTCCGCCGGTGAGTGATCTTCTCGATCATCGCTGCGGGTCGCTCGACTGCCACGGGCAGACGTCCCGCAATCTCCAGATTTTCGGCTGCGAAGGAATGCGTCTCGATCCGAACGACGTCCCCGGTTGTCGAAACGCGGGCGGCAAGGACACGACGCAAGCCGAGTACGACGCGACATATCGATCGCTCGTGGGGCTCGAGCCGGCGGTCATGAGCGAGGTCGTGAGCGGTGGCGGCGCGCATCCCGAGCTGCTCACGTTCGTGCGAAAAGCTCGCGGTTGGGAAGCGCACAAAGGTGGCGGGCTGATGTTTCCGGGTGACGAGCAAGACGTGTGCATCACGTCGTGGCTCGCCGGAAAAACCGACGACGCGACGTGCGTGAAAGCGATCGCAGACTTTCCATGAGACTCGCGCTGCGCATCGTCATCGCGATTTTGCTCGCGACATTTTCGTGTCGCACCGCGCGTGCGCAAGCTGCAGACGCCAGCGCGACGAGCGCGATGCAAAAAGCCGAAGGCGATTACGCAACCGGTGACACGGCGCGCGCGCTTTCGCGAATCCAAGCAGCGCTGAAGGCATGTGTCGGAAATAAATGTAGCGCCGACACTCGCGCTGGATTGTTGCGCGATCGCGGATCCCTCGAAATTATCAAGGGATCGCGCGACGCAGGCACGACCAGCTTCGGCGAAGCGCTCAGGCTCTCTCCGAAGATTGCGTTGAACGACACCTACGCAACGCCCGACGTTCGCGCGACGTGGGACGCAGCGCACGGCGAGGTGAAGCTCGTTCAACCTGCGCCCGGTGACTTTGCGTTCGACCCGGTCGTCGAGCAAGCGGAGCGCACACCGATTCCGATCTACGTCGAGTTCGCGGAAGGCTCACCGCCCGCGCGCGTGGTCGTGAAATATCGCAGCGCCGCGATGAGCTCTTACAAAACGTTGGGCCTCGCGAAAATGTTCAACGGGTGGGGCGGTCTCATTCCGTGCGCGGACGTGACCATCGGCGTGTTGCGCTATTACATTCAAGGATTCGATTCGGACAACGAACCGATTTTGAACTCGGGCGATCCGAAGCACCCGTTCATGTTGCGCGTGCGCTCGGAAATTTCCGGCGCCGCGCCGAGTCTTCCCGGAAAGCCGCCGCCGGCTCGATGCTCGTCCGGTGCGACGCCTACCGAAGCCGAGCAGGTCGAGCCCGAAGAAGAAACGCCGAAGCTCGCCGACGGCGAAGCATGCTTACGCGACGATCAATGCTCGAGCGCATCGTGTAACGGAGAGAGCCACGTTTGCACGAGCGAGGTTCGAAGCCGCAATCGCTTTGCTCGCATTTGGTTCGGCTTGAGCGGCTCGATCGATTTCGTTCCGATGCCTTCGGGCAACGACGTGTGCCTGCTCACACCCGCAGCAGCGCCAGCCAACAACGCGAATTTTTATTGCACGACTCCCGACGGAAATGATTTTCCGAATCGAGCAAGCGCCGCGGAAAATGGCACTTTGACCGCAGGAAATGCCGGAAACGCGAGCGGTGGAATTTTCGTCGGCAACGTGCGCGTGATGGCCACGCTCGACTACGCGGTCTCACAGCACGTGCTCGCCGGCGTGCGCCTCGGTTACGTCTTCGACACGTATCCCGCCCAGGCCGCGAAGTCGGAAGGTCATTCGTTTTTTGCGCCGGTGCACTTCGAAGCACGCGCCACGTATTTGTTCGGATCCGATCCGCTCCAACGAACCGGATTTCGCCCGCTCGTTTTGTTCGCGGCCGGCCTTTCCGAGTTCGACGCCGACCAAACCGTCATGGTCACCCAAACCGGAGTCGCCGGAAGCCGACCCATTCAAGCCTGGCATTTCGGTGGTCCATTTTTCGTGGCAGCGGGCGCAGGCGTTCGTTACGCGTTCTCGCCATATCACGCGGTCGTCACCGCCTTGAAGCTCGAAGGCGCCATCGGATCGAGCGGATTTCTGCCGGTCGTGTCACCGGAGCTGGGCGTGCAACTCGGCTTTTAAAACGCGTATATTTCATATGTTGATCGACATATTAATCATATGTTGGTCGACATGCGAGTGCGGGCGGGGAAGCTTCGTCTATTTTGCGTCGGCGTCGCAGCAGTGGCTGGCGCGTTCGTCGCGTGCGGGCTCGACGACACAGTCATCGGAGCGGCCGGTGCGCTCGATGCATCCTTGTCGCAAGGGAGTGATGCATCGACTACCGCAGACGTCGCGACCATTTATGACGGCGGAGGCGACGCGACGATCGGAACTACGATTTGCACTGCGCTCACGCTCTGCGATGACGCCGGCGGATGTGGAAGTGGCGCGACGTGCACGCCACCGATCCCGACGGGGTGGTCACTCGTGGGTTTCGATCCTGCTGCGAGCGCTGCGTGCGCCGTTGGATTTGCGCGTCGCGATTCGTTCGTCGTCGTCGACGGCGGAAGCGCGCAATGCACTTGCTCGTGCATTCCAGGAACGCCACCATCTTGCACGAATTTACAGGCCGTTCTCACCACCGGCAGCGGCTGCGCGGCGTCGCCAACCACACAAAATATTTCTTTGACATGCCAAGGTTTGGCTGGCGCCGGATTCACTCCGACGAGCGCCGGCGCGATCGAGGTCCACCTGCAGCCTCTTCCCGGCATGTGCACGCCATCCGTTACGAAAGCGCTTTCATCATGGGATGCCGGGGCTGCACGTGAATGTGATTTCGGCGGCG
>JBDTFL010000165.1:0-4477 GCA_039937955.1 Polyangiaceae bacterium
CGTCTCGGTGAACGACGCCGGATAATAGTAAGTCACCGGTTGCGGGGGAGGTGGCGGCGGCAAGCTGTCGTTCGACACGCACGCTGCGAGGTCGAAGAACATGAACTCGAGCGCTTCTTCCTGCGCGGTCATCGGCGTCTGTCGGCACTCGTACGGAAAATCGTTGCTCGAGATCGAGCATCCCGAATTGTTCGCGCCGCTGCACGTCGTCGAGCCCGGGCAATCGTTGTCGTCCGAGCACGTCGTGTAGCAAGTGCCGGCGGTGCACGTTTCGTTGCTGCTGCAGTTGGCTGACGTGACGCACGACTTCGCGCACACGCCGGCGGCCACTCCTGCGCATCGGCGCGCGTTGCCGCAATCCGCTTTCACGATGCAGCTGCTCGCGCTGCAGACTCCGGTAGCGACGTTGCACGTGTTGCCGCCGCCGCAGTCAGCGTCGTTTTTGCACATGCACGTGCTCGTACCGAGGTTGCAAACATCTCCGCCTTTGCAGTTCATGTCGCTCGTGCAAGCGCGCCCACTGCAAGTGCCCGGCGTTGCTCCGGCGCAGGTGAGCGCCGAATCGTCGCAATCCGAATTTTGATCGCAGGATTCTTGCGTGCACTGACCGAGCGTTGGCGCGCCGCAGGTTGCTCCGAACCCGCAATCGGCGTTCGTCGAGCATTGTCCGTTGCCGGTTTGGTCGGCGCCCGAAACGTGGAAGTCGCTGAACACGACGCGGCCGCATTGCGTCGTAGCGCCGACGGGCGTGTTGAACGTCATGTGCATCATCATGTCGTGCGCCTGCGCCGACCCGGAGCCGAGGCCGCTCGGATCTGCGGTCGTCGACCATCCGTACATCCACTGCTGACTTCCGCCGATCGCCGCGAGCGCATCGTGGCGCGGCGAGCCCACCGTCAGGTGGTTCGGAATCGACGACGCGCCGACATTCGTGAGCCACTGCGAATATGCGATGCCTTTCGGAAACGATGTGTCGATGTACGCCGTCATCGGATCGTAGGTGTCGTAGCTCCCCGTTTCGAACGGCTGACGCCACGTTGCCGTGCCGTAAAATTCCGATGAATTGACGGCCGTTCCGTTGTTGGGTGTCGCGAGCCACGCGTAACCGAAGTGCGTCGTGAACATCTTGCCGCCGCCGTCGGTGTACGCGGCAACGTTCGAAACGTACGCGTTGTTGCCGTCGTCCTCGCTGCCTTCGCACGGCAAAATCACGGTGTCGTACGCGTTGAGCGTCGCGGCGCTGGCCATGAGTGAAGCGAGGCTAGGTGCGCCGCCTGGAAAGCGATCGCGTCCATTCGATACGTAATAATCGATGGCCGGGCTCTTGGACGGCACGTCGATCTCGGCGGTGTCGATTCCGATCTTCGCGAGCAAACATTCGAACGGATCCGATTTTCCGCTCGCGAGCGCGATGTGCGGCATGTCCGCTTTCCCGCCGTTGCCGTCGGTTCGATTTTTCGGAAGGCGCGCATTGTTCGCGGTCACTGGCGTCGTCGAGCAAGCAGCGACCGCTGGCAAGATCACCTCGCGTCGCCATTTTCCGACTTGAACGACGAGCGGGATCGGAACACCGTCCGGAACTCCGGTGAGCGTGAAGGATCCGGTGGCGTCAGTTTGTGCGACGGCAACTGCGTCGAGGCTTCCGCTACCCGCGCACGTGTCACACGACGCGCCTGCACTGAATGCCGGAAGCGGCGCTACCGGATCGACCGGAATGTAGACGTAGACATTGTAGAGCGGATGGATGCCCGCCGGGTCGTAGACCTTTCCGGTGAGCGTCGTGCTGCCGCCCGCGGTGCAATTCGTGACGTTGCACTGCAGTCCTTTGCACACGGGAACCGATGCATCGGGAGTGACGATAGTGGCCGTGAGCGAAATTCCGCCGTCGGTCGGCTCAAGCCCCGATGCGTCGACGTCGGTCGGATCCTGCGCGCTTTGCGTGCAAAACGGATCGCACGGATCACTGCAGCCGCCCGTGATGGTTTGCAAGTTGATGCCTTGCGTGGTGAGCGAGCTTCCCGGAATGCTCTGCGACACGACGTGATTTCCGGCGCATATTCCCCACGTCGAGCCGTTGCACGTCGACGTTCCCATTTCGCAGGTGACGTAATCGCCGGTTTGCTGCGTGACTTTTCCGCAAGCGACAGTCGCGCCGGAAGGCGAGCACGGACATCCTTCATGGCCGGGCGTCGAGCACGTGTCGCCGTGGCCGCCGGTTCCGACCGACGCATTGTCGCTGGTCGGCGGATTCGTTCCGCACGCGGTGAACGCGGACGCAGCTGCAATGGCGATCGATGCGATGACGTAAGAGAATCGCTTTGCACCCCTCGGCATCATCGTGGAAAGTCTCCAAGACTTCGCAATCACCGAGCAGCGCCACCCGCCGTCGGCACACCCCGCCGTCACGACCTAAGCAATCCGTATACCTGAACCGACCGAGAAGCCCAGCATGTGGACTCGCGAAATCACTACTCGGAAACGCCGTCGAAGTTGCGAAGCGATGAGCGAGCCTGACGCCACCCTGGAAAAATGTTTAGGCCCGCGCAAACAAGTAAGATGTAGGTGACTCTCCGAGAGAGCGGTGAGGGGCGCCTCAGAAAGGCTCACCAACCAGCGCAGCGATGGCCGCTCCGAGGCCTTCTTCGAGCGCGGTCAGGTCGTAACCACCTTCGAGCGCGAGCGCGATTTTTCCATTTGCGGATTCGTCTGCCGCGCGGGCAAGCTCACGGGTCATCCAGCCGAACGCGTGCGACGAAAGGCGCATTTCTGCGAGCGGATCCGACGCTGCCGCATCGAAGCCCGCGCTCACCAGTACGATCTCGGGCGCGAACGCTTGCACCGCGGGAAGCACGTGTCGCTCGAACGCATCGCGATACTCAGCGTCGCCACTGCCGGCCGGAAGCGGAATGTTGACGGTTGCTCCGAGCCCTTCGCCTTCGCCGCGTTCCTCTGCTGCACCGGTGCCCGGATAAAATGGATATTGGTGCGTCGAGACATAGAGGACGCTCGGATCACGCCAGAAAATCTCCTGCGTGCCGTTGCCGTGATGCACGTCGAAGTCGACGATCGCCACCCGTTTTGCGCCCAGCGCGCGCGCATGTGCGGCGGCCACGGCGACGTTGTTCACCAGGCAAAACCCCATCGCTTGGGAAGGTCGCGCGTGATGGCCGGGCGGGCGAAGAAGCGCGACGCCGCGCGAAATGTCGCCGTTCCAAATGCGCTCGGTCATCCGTGCGAGTGCACCTGCCGCGCTCTTGGCCGCGCGCACGCTGCCCTCGCCGATGTACGTGTCGGGATCGATGTAGCCCGTTTTCCCCGCTATTTTCGCTAAAATTTCGATGTATTCTGCACTATGTACGCGCACGAGCTCGTCGTCGGTGGCCTCGTGAACGTCGACGGGCTTCCACGTAACGCCGAGGCCGCCCTCGGATTTCGCGAGCGCGGCTTGGGCCATGGCCTCACGCGCGGCGAGGAGTCGTTCCGGTCGTTCGGGGTGATATCCGCCGTGATGCGGCGGCATGTGCCCGTCGAATCGTGCATCGTCGACGAGCAGCAACGGTTTTGCGTCAAATTGCGACTCGGCCACGACGAGGATGCATGTTGCCGCATCTCTCGGGCAAATGTTAGCGTGCGCTGCTAGCGCGGCCGGTTTTGGGGCGATAGCAGCCGGCAGTTTGGGGCCCGCAGTTTGGGCGGCAGTGGGAATCGAGCAAGGGGATCCAGAGGCGCATGCGCATCAAGATCATTGCAGTCAACGCCGTGATCGTCGTTCTCGTGGGGCTACTCGCGTTCGTTCTCGCGCGCAGCTCGCTCATCTCCGCGGCCGGCGACGCCACACAAATTCAGACGCAAGCGAAGCACGACGCACAAGCGGCTTCCGAGCAAGTCCAGCTCGACGCCCTCCGCGCCGAACGCTGGCTCGCCTCGAAGGCAAACGAGCCGGCAACTGCTGACGTTCTCGTGAAGCCCGCCGCCAGCCCATCAGCGCAAGGTGAAGCCGCGACGACGCTTTCGGACGCGATTCTGACCGCCGCGAAATCAGCGCCTGCATTCGGCGGCGCGGTCCCATCCCTGGTCGTCGTGCTCGATTCGCACGGAAAAACCATCGGCCGCAACGGCGTGAAGCTCGGACGCGACGAAGACCTCTCGGTGATTTTTCCAGCGCTCAAAGATGCGCTTACGAACGGCCGCACGGGCTCGGACATCTGGTTTGCACCGGAAAAAAGTTTTCAGTATTTGACGTCGTACGCGCCGGTTCGCGATGAAGCGGGTCGCGTCGTCGGCGGCATCGCCATCGGTTTCACATTGAACGACGAGCTCTCGCGTGTGAGTGAGGCCACCACGGGTCGTCCGCTCCGCATCGTCGGAACGGGCACTGACGGCGTGCAGGTCATCGCGAGCTCGGCAGGCGCAGGCAGCGACCTCGACCAGGCCATCACCGCACAAAAAGACGGTCTCAAAACCGCTCTCGCTTCGG
>JBDTFL010000166.1:0-6904 GCA_039937955.1 Polyangiaceae bacterium
CACCCACGACGGCATCGACATTTGTGACGGCACCGACATCACTGTTCAAAATTGCGCGATCAATTCCGGCGACGACGCGATGTGCATCAAGAGCGGAGTGCGGCGGGGTATCGACACCATGACGGTAAAAGACTCTGTTTTCAGCGGAAATAACGGCGGATCCAACGGAATCAAGGTCGGCACCGCAACGTACGGCGCACTTAAAAACATCACGCTGCAAGACACGTGGGTGAAAGACGTGCAGTACGCGGCGATGGCCGTCGAGTCTCGTCAGGGATCGGACATCGGGCCCATGGACTTCAATCGCATCGAGTTCACGGGTACCGGCGGCGCGTTCTTCGTTTATCTCGCACAACAAAATGACATCGCTCCCACCGGCGACGTACCGAAGCTCGGCAGCGTGAACGACGTTTCATTCACTGACATCCACGGTGTCACCGCAACCTGGTCGAGCTCGCCGCATCAAGGATCGCTCATCACGGGCGTCGTCTACAATGCAACGACGTATCCGATCACGAACCTGACCTTCAGGCGGGTCGGAGTTTCGTTCGACGGCAATCTAAGTACTGTTCCCGCCGCGCCGCCCGAGGCCATTGCCGACCAATATCCCGAGTCCAACATGTTCGGCGACTTGCCGGCGTGGGCTTACTATTTGAGACACGTGCAAAACGTGACGTTCGATTCGTGCACGACGAATGTCGTGGCCGCCGACGCACGCCCGGAGCTCATGACCAACGACGTGAGTGGGCAAACGGGATCGCCGTAGCGCACGATCTCCCGAGAGCCGTAAAAATGGCTCTAAATCGCTTCGTGAACGGACACGTCGCTGAAGCGGGCGAGCTGGTGCGGGGGCTGGTGCGCGAAGGACGCGAGATGCGCGAGGGCTCACGGGAGGAGAATGTAGGACGCCGAACTTAGGCGACGGGCGAAACTTTCCAATCACCGTTGTCGTAGACGATGTCGTCATCGAGCAGAACGCGGCTGGTCACCACGAACGAGTCCACGTGGTAGCGAACCTCGCGATGATTGAGATGCGGTTTCTTGTACACGCCGTGCCGGCCGCCGAGTGAAAGATGCACGCCGCACACGCGCTCGAACGCGCCGACGTCCGGCACGTGGCGATCACGCGAAAAGGCTTTATTCATGCCGAATCCGAGCTCACGCAGCCAAACCGCGCCTTCGTCTTTGCGGATGACGGCGAGCACTTTGTCGAATTCGTCGGTGGAATTTTCGGCGCCTACGACGCGACCTTTTTCGACGACGAGCGTGATGGGCTCGGCCGGCACGTTGAGACGAAAGGTAGTGTCGGTGAAGCCGTAGATTTTTGCGCGGCCGTTCACTTTTTCCAAATCGCGTGACTCGCTGAACACTTCGCCGATCGGAAACATGCTGCCGACATTTTTGAGACCTGCGAAGTGGCCGATGTTGAGTTTGGCCTCCTCGAGCGCGCACTCGAAATGGAGCGTCTCGCCTTCGCTTTCGATGCGTGCCGACTTTGCGATGTCCATGCGCGCTTTGAGCGCGTGACCAACGCCGCGGTAATACGCAGGATCGTAGGCGAGCGCGTTCACGTACAGATCGATGTGGTGGGGTCCGACCATGCGATCCAAGTTCAAATGCTCGATCACCTTGATTCCTCGGCGAAAGAGCTCCACGCGAATTCGAAACTCGGGAATTTTGAACGCGGCCGACTGAATCAAAACGACTAGATCATTCGCCTGAAGATCAGCGAAGGCGGCGATGACGTCGGTATGCGTGACCTCGTCGAACGAGACGAAGCGCGCGCTCGGCAAACATTCCGCATAGGCACGCAACATGAGCTTCGACAGATCGGTGCGTTCATCCGCGACGACGATCGCGGCGTGCTCGTTCGTGTGCTCCATCGCGATCGCGAGCGTGTCTCTCACGTTGCGACACGCGGCCTCGAACGTTGCGCTCATGGACGACTCTTTAGCATCTTAAGGAGCGGTGCGGCCGGACACCAAATAGAAGACCGACGCCGTGTTCGCGTAGTAACGATCTTCGCGCAGCGCCTTCGCCATTGCCAGAATACGCGCTCGCTCTTTCGGCCACGCATCCTCGAAACCCCGGGAATCTCCGCCTCCCGCGAGAAAATAGCGTTCCGCCGTTTCCCGATCCCATCCTGCGAAATCGCGTGTCTCGTTCTCGAAGACCTCGTCGCAGAGCGCTCTCTTTTCATCGGAACGCCGAGGCCGAGATTCTTTTTTCCGGTTTCGCAAACGCGGAAGAATTCGGCGTGCCCAATGTCCGTGACCGCAGTCGACGTCGAGCACGCGACGCACGCTCGCGAGATCCCAGCGCGCTGCCATCAAATCGAAGAAATCCGCGTTTCACCAAAAATCGCGTTGCGCGCCGAAGTAGTCGACCGAATGCGGTTTGTCGCTGTTCATCGGCGCGGAGAATAGCGAGCTTGCCGCCGCGTATTGTAAAGGAAGACGATGGATGAGTCGTGCGCGCCAGTTTTGCGAGAGCAGCCATGCAAAATGGTCTACAGATCGCGCATGAATTCAGTGACGCGCTTGCGTCTGGACAATCGTGTGCGTCGCGTCGTGTGCGCGGCTCTCGCTTCGGCGCTCGTGGTGGGTTGTGCGGATCAAACTCCGCCGGCGCAAAATGCGAGCGACACGAAGAGCGCGAGCACGAGCGCCGGAGCATCGACAACCACCGCTGAAAATCAACCCGCGAGCGAGACCGGCAACTCGAACAAAACCACGCGTTATGCCGGATGGATCGTCTTCGCGGTGGGTGCGCAATCGGCAGTGATTGCAGCTGCGACATCGATCTTGATGCTCCACTACGATTCCGTACGAAGCGACGACTGCAACGCGCAAAAAGTTTGTTCGGCGGACGGTCTGCAAGCGAACACCAAGCTCGGTGAAGCCGGCGGGTTCAATGCGGCTTCATGGATCGTCGCCGCGGCCGGTCTCGGAGTCGGCACGTATTTGGTGCTCACCAATCCGCCGAGCTCGGACGGCTCTGCGAAGTCGTCATCCAAACCGGCGCCATCGCCGCCTCCGCCATCCGCTGCAATCGGTGTCGGACCGAACGGCTCGGGAATGGGCCTCAATTTCCGGAGCCAATTCTAATGCGCAAGATTCTCGTGGTCGGCGCCGTCACGCTCTCGAGCATGCTCGTCGCCGGTTGCTTCATCATCACCGGAGGCACCGACGGTTACACGTCTGCGCCACACCCTTCGGCATCGTCCGACGGCGCTCCCGCAACCTGCGCACCAGACGCAGAGTGCATCGCGCTCACGTGCCTCGGCACGAGCGACTGCGCAGACGCGGGTCAGGTGTGTTGTCTCGGATCCACCGGCAGTGGTTTGAGCTCGTCGTGTCAGACCAAATGTGTGGGTCCGCAATTCTGCAAAGGCGACACCGACTGCCCGAACGGCGGCTCGTGCACGTCGCAGTCTTGCTCGGGAAACGGCTTGAGCGTCGTCATCCAAGCATGCGGAACAGTGCCGGACTGCACGCCCTGAAAAATCCTCACGATCCGATCAGAGCGTGAAGGAAACCTTCGCCGTATAAGAGCCGGGGCTCGGTAGCGGCAAATCTTTGAGCGCTGAAATCACGCAGTCGATTTTTTCTGCGACGTCTTTGTTGGAGCTCGCGGCGCCGATCTCGCGAAAGTGGCCGGGCTTCACGCCCTTCGATTTGCCGGTTTTCTTGCGGGATTTCTGCTTGCCCTTTTTCTTGGTCGGCGCGATGACGCTCGGTGCTGGGGCGCCAGCCGAGACGTAAGCGGTGAGCTGCATCGCGTTCGCTCCGCGTTTGCATTGGTCGAGCGCGTGCTTCGTCACCGCGGATGCGTCGATCGCGTCGGTGATTTTTTCGGTGTCCCAACTCGTGAGCGCGCGTTCCGATCCGGCCTCCCAACCGAAGCTGTGCGTGACCTCCGCCTCGCCGCCAACCGGCACGGGCCAGGTCGTTTGTGTGAGCAAATCCAAAATGCATTTCTCGGTTTCGCGATCGCCGAGCGTGGATGATTGCAGGTAGTCGTACCGCGCTTGACCATGCGCATCGATCCGCATGAAGACCGTCACGTCACCAGCCAGAACACCAATGCGCGCACGTCCGGCTGCATGGCAGGTCTCGAGCTGCGGGCCGAGCTTCACGAACGATTGCTCGATCGCGCCATCGTCGATCGAGCCGAGCTCCTGCTGCATGACGGGCTCAGGCGCTGCGACCTCGACCTTTTGCGGAGGCTCGGGCGGCGGTGGAGGTTTCGGTGGTGGTGGTGAGCTACACGCAGCCGTGAGCAAAAGTGTAATCGCCCAAGCCGTCGCGCGCACAAGGGCACGATAGCGCATGCTGCAATGTAATGATTCGGCGTAGTCTCAATGAACGATGAGCACCCCGCGCACGGTCGATATCGTCATGTCGCCAGCGGCGGCTGCCAATCCGGAGCACGTGCGTGAAGCCGCCGAAGACGCAGCCGGATTCAAGAAAGGCGAAGCCAAGGGATCACGCATTCTCAAACGATCAATCGACGGCCGCGCCCGCGAGCCACGCATTCAATTGCGTGTCGAGGTATCTACTGATCCCTTTGCGCCAGAGACGATCGAGCCGCCGCAGCTTGCCGACGTGAGTCGCGCGCCGGTCGTCGTCATCGTCGGAAGCGGACCTGCCGGGCTCTTCGCAGCTTTGAAATTGATCGCGCTCGGCTTCAAGCCAATCGTCCTCGAGCGCGGCAAAGACGTCCGCGCCAGACGTCACGATCTAGCGGCGATTACGCAGAAAAACGTGATCGACCCCGACAGCAATTATTGCTTCGGCGAGGGGGGCGCCGGCACGTACAGCGACGGCAAGCTCTACACACGCAGCGGTAAACGCGGCGACATCGGCGAAATTTTGAAGACGTTCGTCGCCTATGGAGCAGATCCCGACATTCTCGTCGACGCCCACCCACACATCGGAACCAACAAGCTCCCTGGCATCATCACCGAGATGCGTCTCGCCATCGAAAAAGCAGGAGGCGAGGTCAGGTTCGGCGCCCGAGTAACGGATTTGAGCATCGACAACGGTGCCATCAAATCCGTAACCTTAGCTAAGGGTGAAGAGCTGCCGTGCACGCGGCTCATTTTGGCGACCGGCCATTCGGCCCGCGACATTTTCGAGCTCTTGAACGCTCGAAGCATCCGAATCGAGCGAAAAGACTTCGCGCTCGGCGTTCGTCTCGAGCATCCGCAATCGATCATCGATCAGATTCGCTATCACGCCTCCACGCGTGACCCGCTGTTGCCGCCGGCCAGCTACAACGCGGTCGAGCAGGTGAAAGGCGCTGGCGTGTACTCGTTTTGCATGTGCCCGGGCGGCATCATCGCGCCGTGCGCCACGTCGCCCGGTGAGGTCGTCACCAATGGCTGGAGCCCGAGCAAACGAAATAATCCGTTTGCGAACAGCGGCATCGTCGTCGAATTGCGCGGACCTCAAGGAAGCGACGCCGGACCTCTCAGCGGTGTCGCATTCCAGCGCGACGTCGAGCAAGCGACGTGGCGGGCGGGTGGCGAGACGCAAGTCGCACCTGCGCAGCGTATGATCGATTTCATCGAAGGACGCTTCTCCGAAACGCTTCCAGAATGCAGTTATCCCCCTGGAATTTCGAGCTTTCGTGTCGACGAGCTCTTGCCGCAACACATCGTTGAACGGCTGCAAATCGGGCTTCGTGCATTCGGAAATAAAATGCGCGGCTACCTCACGAATGAAGCCGTCGTCGTCGCGGTCGAATCACGAACGTCCACGCCGGTGCGCATTCCACGCGACCTGGAACGCCTCGAGCACCCTGACGTCCGCGGATTTTTTCCGTGCGGTGAAGGTGCCGGTTATGCAGGCGGCATCGTGTCCGCGGCGATAGACGGCGTGCGGTGTGCAGAGAAATGCGCCGCGCTTTACCCTGCTTGAAACTGACGTGTGAGCTCGGTGCAGAGCGCAGCCGCAGCCATCGCCACATTGAGTGATTCGGCTCCGCCCAATCGTGGGATCGAAATCACGTTGGCCTTCAGCGATTGCACGGCTTCAGAATGTCCATGCGATTCACTTCCGAGAACCAGCACCGCAGGTCGTGCGAGCTTCGCTTCGAAGATCGACGTGCCGCCCATGTCTGCGATGTAAATTTGCGCACCTGCTTTGGAACAGTTTGCGAGCTCTTCACTGAGGCTCACGTAGCGATGCTCGGTACGAAAGAGCGAGCCCATGGTCGAAGACACGACCTTAGGGTTGTAGATTTCCATCGAATCGTGGCTGATTAATAGGCGTTTGACGCCGAACCAGTCTGCGATGCGCACGAGGCTTCCCAAGTTGCGCGGATCCCGAATGCCGTCGAGCGCGAGCATGAGCTCGTTCTTCGCGGGTGCACGAAATGCCGGTTCTTTGGGCTCGATCGCGATCGCGATGAGCTCGTTTCCCTTTTCGAACGTGCCGATCTTGTCGAGCTCGTGGCCCGCGAGAATTTGCACCGACACCTTTCGCTGAGTCGCTTTTTCGCGAACGAAATCCGCGGCGTCCTCGGTCGCCAAGATGGTCTCGATCGGCCGATCCGAATCGAGCAGCTCGAGCACCACCTTGCGACCTTGAACCAAATACCGCTCGGCCTTCGCGCGAAATTTCTTCTCTTGAAGAGAGCGCAGTCGTTTGAGCTCGCCTTGGCTGATCATGAAGACCGAGTGATAGACGAATCATTGGCGGCTCCTCAAGCTAAGTCGGCGAATTTCGTCGGTGCTGAGCTGGCGTTTCTTCGCCGCGTAACGATTCGACTGCCAAAGGTCGTTCGTGGCTTTGCCCGTGAGCAACGCGCGTTCGAGCACGTCGTAACAACGCGCGCGCACGGTTTCGTCGCTCGGAATCGGAAGCACGATGATTTCATACCAAATGCTGTTAATGCG
>JBDTFL010000167.1:0-10549 GCA_039937955.1 Polyangiaceae bacterium
CGAGCTCAATCACGTTTGGCCGGAAAACTACTCGGCCAACAGCGCGCAAAAAGTTTGGGCGGCCGCCTTTGCGGCGCACCACCCGAACGTCGTCGTGCTCGACCTCTCGTCATTCAAATGCGGTCACGATGCGCCGACGTTCGGTTTGATCGATTCGATCATTCAGGCGACAAAAACGCCGTATTCCGCGCTGCACGACATCGACGCGAACAAGCCGAGCGGCTCGATCAAGATTCGCGTGAAGACGTACGTCTACGCGCTCAAGCTCCACGAAGAACGTTTGCAGGATGCAGGCAAACGCCGCATGGAGCTCGTCTACACAATCGACAAGAAGAAGCTCGAGCTGATGGAGCTTCGCACTGCGCAGCTCGACGCACGTCGTCAGCAAGATCCGGCGATGCTCGAGGAGCTCGAGGAATTGCGCGGGCGCATTCGCGATTACGAAGCGCCGGTTACGGGCGTTTCACTCAACGAAAATAATCCCGGCTTTTTGCAGCTCGGGAAGAAGACGGCCGACGGCGTGGTTCGCATCGCGCAAAAAGGCCAACTCAACAAAGACAACGTGGTGCCGATGAAAGCTTCGGTATCGAACAACTACCAAGAAGTCACCGAAGCGTACGCGCAAGAAGGGGAATGAAAAAACCATGAGCCAGACCATTCAACTCAAAGACAAAACCAAGCTCCCCATTCTCGACGTTCAAGCCGAGCTCAAAAAGTTCGAGGAGGAGGAGCGCAAGCGCCTCGGTCTCGACAAAGAAGAGGAGCACTGGGTCGAGGACATGGCCGACCTCATCTTCACGAAGAGCGAGAAGCCGAACATCACGATCCTCGTCGGCGGTCTCACCGTCGCGCACGACTTTTTGGTCGAGGGCGGCCTCCGCGGCGTTGGTTACAACGTGCAGATGATGGACCCGCCGACGAACGACGCGCTCCAGTTCGGAAAAGAATTCGGAAATCGCGGACAGTGCAATCCCACGTATTTTACCGTGGGAAACCTGATCCAGACGCTCACGCTCTTGCGTGACAAGCACGGCCTCACCAGCAAACAGGTCGTCGAAAAATACGTCTTCTTGACCGCCGGTGCGTGTGGCCCGTGCCGCTTCGGAATGTACGTCACGGAATATCGCAAAGCGCTTCGCGATGCCGGCTTCGACGGTTTCCGCGTCATGCTCTTTCAACAAAAGGGCGGACTCAAGCAGGCCACCGGCGAAGAGTCGGGACTCGAGATGGTTCCGAAATTCTTCTTGGCGATTATCAAAGCGATGGTCGGCGGCGACGTGCTCAATGCGCTCGGCTACCGCCTTCGTCCGTTCGAGATCAACGTCGGCGAAACCGATCGCGCGCTCGAGAAGGCGAAACAGAATTGCTACGACGCGCTTCTCAAGAACCAGAGCATTCTCCTTGCTCTCTGGAAATCGAAGCCGCTCTTCGATGCCGTCAAAGTCGATCGCATGCGCCCGATCCCGAAGGTCAGCATCATCGGTGAGTTCTGGGCGATGACCACTGAAGGCGACGGCAACTACCAACTGCAGCGCTTCCTCGAAGGCGAAGGCGCCGAGTGCGACATCCAGCTCGTCACCGCGTGGATCCTCTACACGATCTGGGAAGTTCAGAACGACACCAAAGACCGCATGTTCTTGAACGATCAAGACAAGGCGAAATACGGTCTCGCAGGCAGCGGCGCATTCGGCGCGATGAAGACGCTCATCTCGGTGAATGCGGCTGAGTATGTGGTCCGCGGACTCTTCCAAGTCTTCGCGCACGCCGGCGGTTTGTACGGATACAAATTGCCCGACATGAAGAAAATGGCTGAGATCAGCCACGAATATTACAATAACGACCTGCGCGGCGGCGAAGGCCACATGGAAGTCGGCAAGCTGATCATGAACGTCCTCGGCGCCAAAGCGCACATGACGCTCAGCGTGAAGCCGTTCGGTTGCATGCCGAGCGCCGGTGTTTCCGACGGCGTGCAGTCCGCCATCTCGGAGAAATTCCCCGGCACGATTTTCTGTCCGGTCGAAACGAGCGGCGACGGTCGCGTGAATTTCTACTCTCGCGTGCAGATGTATTTGTTCAAGGCGAAGCAAGCCGCAGTCGCCGAATACGAGCGCGCCCTCGAAGAGCACAATCTCACGCGCGAACAGGTCTCGACCTTCCTCGTCGCCAATCCGAAATTCGCGCGCGGCTTGCACAAGCCGGAGCACGCGTACGCCGGAATTTGCGCAGACATCGTCGCGGAGATCGCGCCGCTCATCAACAAAACGCCGATGGAGCGCTTGCGTGAGCGCATCACCGGAACCGCGAAAAAGAGCGTCGAATTCGCTCAGAAGTCGCCGCACATGGTGGTCGAGCTCGTTGGCTCGGCAGTTCGTGAAGCACCGGTCGTTGCGCGTAAATTGCGTGAGGACGTCCTCGCGTTCCGCGACGAGCGCGCTGCGAAAAAGAAGAACGCCCCGCAGGATCAGAACGCGATGGCGCACGCCGCCGAGTAGCAAGACCCACGCATTTTTTCGAGCGCTCGCTCTCCGTTCGCGGCAGAGTGGGGCGCTCGATGCGTTTTGTGGCTCCGATTGCCATGCTTTGCCTAACCGCGGGCGCATTTGCGTTTGCGTGTGGTGGCGATGACACCTTCACGCCAGCTCCAATCGCATCGAGTGATGGGGGAGGGGATGCTGTAGCGGACACAGCTCTGTCGGATGCAACACTCCCGATTGATTCTGCGCTCGATGCACGTGCTATCTCAGCGCGGAATTGGGCTGAATTTCCAGCGATCGCGCAGGTGGACGGGGTAAGTGAAATTTGGGCGCTCAGCGACATTCATGGCGACTATGCCGCACTGACGAAGCTCCTCGCGGGTGCCAACGTCATAACCAAAGTCCCCGACGGTCCTTCCACTGTGATTTGGAGCCAAGGGGCTGCCGTGCTGGTCATCGTTGGCGACTTGATCGACAAAGGCCCCGACGCCCCCGACGTCGTCCGCTTGATGATGGCGCTCCAAATTTCTGCGGCGGCCGCTGGCGGAAAAGTGATCGTCACGATGGGAAATCACGAAGCGGAATTTTTCGCGAATCCTTACAACGACAAGGCCAGCGGCGAAGCCGGCGTCGATCCCGAGCTCGGCGCCATCGGCCTCACGCCCGACGCGACTGCCGCGGGTGTTGACGATATCGGCTTGTTTTTACGGGATTTGCCGATCGCCGCGCGCGTCGATGATTGGTTCTTCGTGCACGCCGGAAAAACCGACGGCCTCACCGCGAGCGGGTTGTCCACCGAAATCCAGAACGAGATCGACGACGCGGGCTTCGGCGCGAGCGTCTTGTCGGCAGACGCGTCGATGCTCGAGGCGCGATTGAACGACTCACCGCCGCAGTGGTGGGACGTCACGGGCGACGCTGGCGGATTGCTTACGCAATGGACGAACGCGCTCGGCGCGAAGCATTTGGTCATGGGACATCAACCCGGCGCCGTCGGAATTGCAGGCGGACCGAATCGAAACAGCGACGATATGTTTGCTGCGTATGGAGGTCTCGTCTTCCTGATCGACACTGGCATGAGCGTCGGTGTGGACGACACCGGCGGCGCGCTTTTGCACGTAAAAAATGCGGGAATGATGACGGTCACGTTTGAAGAGGTCTTGCCGAACGGAAACAAAAAGTCGCTCTGAGTTTTCTAGCGGGTGCCGAAACGAAATTGGACGACCCCGCCGATCGACCAGTTTTCGGGATGGATGGCATCGACCTCCGCGAAAAATCCGAGGCCCAAGTCTTTGTGCGCGTACGGCAGGATCGTGATGCGTGGCTCGAACACGAGCTCACCGGCGAGCGCATCTGCGGAGACGGTTTTGCCGTGCTTGTCGACCGTCGTGAGGTTGACGGGGACGAAGATCGCGCGGGCGAGCACCTGCGCGTCGAAGCGAAATGCGCTGTCGCCGAAGTTGATTTCGTAGCCGGGTGAAAATCCGATTCCGAGGAGCACGGCGGTGCCACCGGTTGCGTGGATGGACTCCTGCGACACGGATGACGACGGATAGCTGTGCTCTCCAAACGGCGCAAAACCCAAGGAGATCGGAACGCCGAGCGTGAAGCCGTGGGCGACGCCGAATCGAAGCGACGCGCCGAACTGATCGAAGATCAGCTTGTCGACGCCGAGCGCATGCCCGGAGATCGCGTCGTCGCGTTCGACTCCTTTCAGATCTTTTCCTGACGCATTGAACGTCGCGCTCGAGAGCGTGAGCGGTCCGATCTGATTGGAGAGATCGATCGAGCCCGGATAGACAGTGCGCTCGTCGACCGGCGGACCCGAGTGACGCTTGCGTGCGAACGCGCTCGTCGACATCATCGAAAGCGTCAGAAACGTCATCAGCAGGACCAGCCGCCGCATCGCGCCCCGAGCGTCGCGACACCGAATCCCGAAAGACGCGCGAAGAATCGTGTTTTGCATCTCGCCATGACGTCATTGCAGGACGTGCGCCGCCGCTATCGCCGATCGGCTTGTTTTTGTGGCTGAATGCAGATGAATAGCGGTAAGCGCTCTTCGTCCAAAGCGCTCTTGCTTCCTTGCCTTGTGCATCGAAAAGCGAACCCCGCCCGGATCGCCGCGCGCTCGAGGGAAGGTCTCCGCGTCAAGCGCGTATCAGCCATCCATCATGCGTAAATCCTCAAGTCCCTACCGAGTCCTTTCGTTCGGAGCGCTCGCCGCTTTCGTTTCGCTTTCCGCGTGCTCGATTTTGGGCGGAGGCGACGACTCGAACGGCGCAGCATCTTCCGAAGACGGCGGAGGTAGCGACGCACACGACTCTGGACATCACGACAGCGGCAGCACGCGTCGCGATTCGGGCAGCACATCGACCGGCGACGGCGGCATCTCGCTTCCGCACGACGACGCAGGTCACGTGATCGGCCCAGACGGCGGTCCGCTCCTTTGCGATCCGCAGCCGCTCGGCAGCTTCAGCGGCGGAACCTACTCGCCGCCGGTTGGTCCTTACAATGGAGCGTGCACGCAAACCGACCTCACGAACTACGCGAGCTGCGTTACCGGCAGCGACTCCACGCAGTGCGCGCAATTCGCATCCGGCGGATCACGCGTCACATGCGGATCGTGTTTGCTCACGCCCGACACGTCGTCGCGTTGGGGTGCAACTCTCGGCACCGATCCGCCGACGTCATTTTTGAACGTCGCTGGCTGCTACGCGGTCGTCTTCAACGAAGGCCTGAGCAGCGCCGGATGCGCGGGCAAGGCGCAGCACGCAGCCAACTGCGAAACGACAGCATGCGATCCGAGCTTCAACTGCGCGGGCGCATCGGTGGACGATCAAAACGCGTGCAGGCAAAGCGCCGCCACCGGCGAGTGCTCCAGCTACGAGAGCACGGCCCAAACCGCGTGCGAGAAAGACGCGGGCGGTGCCGAGTCCGTTTGCGGCCCGACCGACGAGACGACGTTCGTGAGCTTCTTGAATGTCTTCTGCGGGTCGGCCGGATGAGATCCGCACGAGACTTGGATGAGACCCGGACGAGTCAGGTAGGCGCGTAAAAACGCGCGAATTTCGTGACGCGGCGCACAGTCGCCTCGCCCTCCCGAATGCGATCGAGTCGTGGTAGAAACACGGCCGAATGAGCACCACCGCTGTCCACGAAGCCCCTGCCGAAGGGGCGCTCACGCGCGAAGAACTCCTCAAAATTCACGACCTGATGCTGCGATCGCGACTCTTGGAAGAGCGCTTGATCCGCATGCAAAAGCAGGGTGACGGCTATTTTTGGATCGGCGGCCCGGGCGAGGAAGCGTTCAACGTTCCGCTCGGTTTGCTGGTTCACAAAGGAGAAGGTCTGGATTTCGACTACCTCCATTTGCACTACCGCTCGAGCGCCACGATGCTCGCGATGGGCGCCGATCCAGTGGATTCGATGCGTCAGATGAAAAATACGGCAAGCGATCCGTATTCGGGCGGCCGTAATTTCGTGAATCACTTCTCGATCAAGAAATGGAACGTCGTTCCAGTTTCATCGCCGATTGAAGTGCAATTCTCGATGGCACCCGGAACCGCGCTCGCGCAAAAACGCCATGGCGGTCGCGGAATCACGATCGTGCAAGGTGGTGACGCCGGCACTGCAGAAGCCGATTTCGCAACGTGCCTGATCTGGTGCTCGCGTCCGCAGCAAGAGCTTCCGCTCCTGATGATCGTCACCAACAATCAGTGGGGCATCAGCACGCCGGCGAACACGCAGCACGGCGAGCGCAACATTGCGGACCGCGGCAAAGCGTTCGGCATCAAGACCGCTGTCATCGACGGCAACGATCCGGAAAAAGCGTACGCCGGCATCAAAGAGGCGATGGATTACGTGCGCAACGAACGAAAGCCGTTCGTGCTCGAAGCGAATGTCTCGCGCCTGTACGGACACTCGTCGTCATCGGGCGCGAACTTCATCACCGAAGAGACCGATTGCTTGGTTCGCTTCGAGCAGAAGATCGAGCAGGCCGGGCTCATCACGCGCGACAAAATCGACGCGCTGAAGAAGCGTCTCACCGAAGAATTTTTGGAAGCGAGTAAGAAAGTTCGCGAAGAGCCGCAACCCGACGGCAGCGTCGCATTCAAAGACATCTTCGCTGAAGCCCCACAAAATAAGGCAAATCCGCGTACGAACGGAGGCCATTGATATGTCAACGATGGTGCAAGCAATCCGCATGGCGCTGCATGTCGGCGAATCGCGTATGGGCGTCACCGACATTTTCGGCGAGGACGTCGGCGCTCCACTCGGCGGTGTTTTCACGGCGACGCAAGGTCTGAAGACCGCGTGGAACTCACCGCTCGACGAACGCGGCATCGTCGGCACGGCGATGGGCCTCGCGCTCGCGGGTCAGAGGCCCGTGTGTGAAATTCAATTTTGCGACTACGCGTTCAACACCATCGACCTACTCAAGCTCGCGGGCGCGATGAATTGGTCGTCGAATGGCCAGTACCACTTGCCGATGGTGCTGATGACGCCAGTGGGCTCGGGCATTCATGGCAGCCTGTATCACTCGCACTCGTTCGACGCGACGGCGACGCACATTCCGGGCTGGAAGATCGTGATGCCGTGCACTCCGCTCGACGCCTACGGCTTGATGCTGTCGGCGATCGCCGATCCGAATCCGGTGATGTTCCTCGCGCCGAAGGCACTTTTGCGGCAAAAATCAGCGCCCGGCGAAGAAATTCCGGGAGAGCCCGAAGAGCGCGTGCTCACGAAAAAGATCGACGCGCCGCTCGGTGATCGTTCGAAGTGGACTCCGGAGTGGCCCGACACACCGGACCTGCTTATTCCGATCGGCGAAGCGAAAACCGTTCGGCGCGGTCGTGACGTCACGTGCGTCGCGTACGGACGAATGGTCGCCATCTGCAAAAAGGCGGCAGACGAGCTCGCGCAAGAAGGCATCGAGGTCGAGGTGATCGATCTGCGTTCGCTCTATCCCTACGATTGGAAAGCGCTCAAAGAGAGCATCTCGCGCACCAACCGCGTGATGTTCGTGAACGAGGACACCGAGATCACCAACTTCGGTGAGCACCTCGTGCGTCGCACCGTCGAAGAATTATTTTACGAGCTGCACGCGCCGCCGAAGCTCCTGGCCGGCGCAAACACGCCGGGCATCGGCCTTGCTGACAATCTGGAATTGGTGAGCGTGCCGCAAAAGAGCGGTATTTCGCAGGGTTTGAGAGACCTCGCGAAGCACCAGGCTTAAATAAGGACAGGTACATGTCCGTTTGGACACATAGCTGTCGAAATAAACGAGCCTAAAGACTTACTTCACGGCAGCCACCAGCGGCGTTCCAGCCGGTGCCGGATAAATCTGCGGAGACAGTGCGCTGCCGACGCCGGTGCTCGTGATGACGAGATCCGGAGCAACCGCAGCCGCCGACGGAGCCGATGTGAGTTGTGCTTGCGAGAACCGCGCGAATTTTCCGGCGCTGTACGCGAACCAGAGTCCGCCCGTTTCGTCGAACGCGATGCCCCCCGGGAGCGAGAGAACGTCGGAGGTCACTTGTTTTGCGGGTGAGAGCTTGATGTCGCCGGTGCCCGCGCGTTCGGTGGGCGTCAAGCGAGCCATCGTGCCGTTGTAGTCGACCCAAAGGTTGTCGTTGATGTCGAACGCGAGACCCAGCGGGCTCGTGAGATCGACGTCGGCCGCGGTTTGCGCTTCGATCGTCACGTCCGGCGTCGTGCCGCCGTTGCGCGGGTTCGAATATTTCACGACGCGATCGTTTCCGCACGCAACCCAGAGGTTGCCGAGGTTGTCGAACGCAACCGCGTTTGGTGCGTCGGGCGTGGTGATGGTGGTGCCGATCATGACCGAGCCGCTCGCCTTTAGAGAATCAGGGCCGATCACCGCGATCGATTTCGAATACGTAACGCCCACGTACATATAGCCGTTCGCATCGAGCGTGAGCGTGGCCGGTCCAGGCGCACCGCCGGTGAAAGCCTCGGACGTAATTTCGATGTCGGGCGTCTTTGGACCGCTGCTCGAAAGTGAATCGGCGGTGTAGCGCTTGATCGATTTGCTCACGCCGTCGATCGCCCACATGTTCCCATCGTGATCGAACTCGCCTAACGCGCCCTCGGTTTGCGCGGAAATATCAGGCGGAGGCGAGCCGGTTGCCGTGACGTTGCTCGATGCATAGCCGAGCGTGGCAGTCGTTCCGTTTTCGTTGCCCCACCACAGCTTGTTGCTCGTGGCGATCTGCGCGTACGTGACGGTGATGGTCGTCGCCTGGCCGTCGCAGACTTGTGCGCTCGCAACCGAGACGGTGCCTTTGAATGCTTTGCGGACGACGGTGTCGGCCTGCGTGACGATGTCGGCGGTGACTGTGTAGCTGCCGCTCGGTTCCGAAACGGCGTTGGTCGACGCTGTGATGGTTTGGCTCGCGCCGCTCGACGGCACGAGGTTCACCTTCGCGTCGACGCCTGCGGGAAGCCCGGAAATGGAAACAGTGAGTGAGCCGGTGGAGCTGCTACCGCACATGCCTCCATCCGAACCGTTGGCTCCTGTACCGGACCCCGAAGACCCGCAAGCGAGGAGAGTGAGTGGCAAAAGCGGCAACCCCCAAAGAAGTGATTTCATGGCAAGTGAGACGTTATGCCCGAGCGCGTTATTCAGAATACGAAAACGCCGACATTGGCTTAACTATAAGAAATCATGCGCAAATAAAATATGTACATTACATATTTATTTGAATAAGGCCGAGGTATCTCGTCGCGGATGAGCCGCTCGATCGCTCCGAGCCACGTGCTCTTCACGCGGTCAGCTTTTCCGCTTGAGCTGATGAAGCGTCACAGCGTTTCCCTCTGTGTCGAGGACCACTGCCATATTGCAGACAGGCGTGTCCATGTTGTCCATTTTCACGGTGACGCCTTTGGCTTTCAAGCTGGCCAAAAGCTCGTCGAGATTGTCGACCTCGAACGCGATGCTTCCGCCCGAGTTGCTCGACGGCTTGACGTCCGGGATCATCGTCGTGATCGCGAAGCAGCCGCCCGGATCGTACTCGACCCATTTGGCGCCGTATTCTGCAGTCTTCACGAGGCCCAAATCTTCCTCGTAGAATTTGCGGGCGCGAGCCATGTCCGTCACCGGATACATGGTGAAAGCAATCCTTTTGATCATGACAAACCCGGTAGCACGACGGGTCTACGATTGCGGAGCGCTTTCTCCTAGGATGGAGGCAGATGCTTCGTCCGGGTGATCGTTTCTCGCGCTACCGCATCGAGAAGATGCTGGGGGAGGGGGGAATGGGGCTCGTTTATCGCGCTTACGACACCGAAACGGAGCGTCGCGTTGCGCTCAAGGTCGTGCACTCCGCAGTGGCGCGGTCGCACTCGAGCTCGCAATCGGAGCAAGATCGTAGTTTGACCGAAGCTGCCGCGCGTTTGCTTCGAGAGGGTCGCGAGGCGCAGGGCTTCAATCATCCGAACGCGGTGAGCGTCATCGAGGTCGGTGAGGTCGACGGCACCGCGTACATCGCGATGGAGCTCGTCAACGGCCGCACGCTTCGCACGTACATTGGCGACCGCGCGATTACGATGGACCGGAGAATCAGCTGGCTTTCGCAGATCGCCGAGGGGCTCGAGGCGGCGCATTTGCGCGGGCTCGTGCATCGCGACGTGAAGCCAGAGAACGTGATGGTGTGCACTGACGGCACCGTGAAGCTGATGGATTTCGGCGGTGTAAAAAAAATGGAGGCGGAGAAAGCGCCGAGCTCCACCAACCATCCGACGTTCGTTACGCGCGCAGGAATGGTGGTCGGAACGCCGATGTACATGGCGCCCGAGCAAGCGATTGGGGAGCAGCTCGACGGTCGCTCCGATCAATTCGCGTGGGGCACGGTCGCGTACGAATTACTCAGCGCGGGCACGCATCCGATTCACACCAACAATCCGAAAAATCTCGCGCCCGCGTTCGCCGTGATTCAACGTCATCCGAAGCCGCTCGCCGACGTCGCCCCCGAGATACCCGAGGAAATCCGGGAGATCGTGACGCGCGCAATGAGGAAGGCCCGCGAAGATCGTTACGAAACGATGGGCGAGGT
>JBDTFL010000168.1:0-4934 GCA_039937955.1 Polyangiaceae bacterium
AAGCCGTCTGCGTGCGTCGCGGTAACCGAAAGAGAGCCGAGCGGAAAACCGTCGACCACCATCACGAAGCTGCCGCTCGTGTCGAATGCGTGCGGGTAGTCCAGATTTTGCGCGGCGATATCGTTCAAACCGGCCTGCGCGATTGCCGAAGGCGTCACCGTGAGATCGAGTGGTGCGGCGACGGTGAATCCGAGCTTCGACGTGAGAGCTGCGGCACCCGCGGTGATCTTCACGTCACGCGCGCCGGTGGTCGCTTTGGCGTCGACCGCGAGATGAACGACCAGCGTGGTTGGGCTGAGCACTTGAACTTTCGAAGTGGTCACGCCCGTGCCGAAATCGAGCGTCGGCGCTGCGGTCGTGAAATCAACCGATTGCGCGGTGATGGTCACGTCGAGCTCGCGATCGAGCAGGCCGACGTTCGGAACGATCAAGCCTGCGCTTGCCACACCAGCACCGGCTGGACCTGCCGCGCCATCTGCACCCGCGGCGCCAGCAGCACCTGCCGGACCCGGCGATCCATCCGATCCGCTGCAAGCCACGATGCCCAAGCTGAGTGCCGAAAACGCGAGAATGCCGATTTTTTTCCAGGAATTCATGAATCCTCCAAAAGTGGCGTCGCTAGACGCATGAAAAAGAAGAGGCGACTCTGTAAGCGAGGCTTACATCCGCGAGGCGGCGTTGTGCCGCAGTCAGGCCCCGATAGCAACCCAGCTAACTGTCGGGGGAGGCTGGTTGACTTTCCCCGGCAAATGCCGCAAGTTCCGCCGCCTCTTAGGTCGCGCGAGCGAAATCTCTCGCTGCTTTTCTCTTCCCTAGCTTCTTTCACTCATTGCAATCACCAGAAGTCTAAACCAGTCCACACGCTCTTTAATCGCGAGCTTCTTCACCCGGTGCGGGTCTCCTTAACAAGGACCTCGTTGGCGAAGAACGAAGAGCGGCGGCCCAACCGAAAGGAATCGCGCCAATGACTCAGTCAGCAAAAGAAACAACTTCTCAGGGCGTCCCGCGTATCGCAGGCGAGCCCCCGCTTTCAGTGCAGGCCCTGCTCGACGCAGGCGTCCACTTCGGTCACCAGACGAAACGCTGGAACCCGAAGATGAAGCCGTTCATTTACGGCGCACGAAACGGAATTCACTTTCTCGATCTCGACCAGACCGAGCGCCTCTTTCAGCGCGCGTTCAATTTCGTCGAAGAGATGACGTCCCGCGGCGGACACCTCCTCATGATCGGCACCAAGCGCCAGGCGCAGGAAATCGTGCAAGAGGAAGCGACGCGCTGCGGAGCACACTTCGTCGTGAATCGCTGGCTCGGCGGAACGCTCACGAATTTCCGCACGATCAAGCAGGGTCTCGATCGCATGCGTCAGCTCGATCGCATGAAGGAAGACGGAACGTACCTTCAGCTCCCGAAAAAAGAATGCTCGCGCCTCGACAAAGAGCGTGACCGCTTCGAGAAATATCTCGGCGGCTTGAAGACGATGAGCTCGCTGCCCGCAGCGGTCTTCATCATCGACCCGGCCAAAGAGACGATCGCCGTGCAAGAGGCGAAGAAGCTCGAAATCCCGATCATCGCGATCGCGGATACGAACTGCGATCCGGATGTCATCCAGTACCCGATTCCGGGCAACGACGACGCGATCCGCTCGATCCGTTTGATCACCTCACGTCTCGCCGACGCCGTGGTCGAAGGCTCGGCACGTCGCAAAGAGTTCCAGCCGCGGGAAGGTCAACAAGAAGGCGGCAATGATCGGCGCGGCCCGCAAGCCGACGTCTTCCAGCGTCGCAACAGTGGTGGCGGCGATCGCGGTCCACGCGACGGCGGCGCTACGACGAACTGAGCTTACGAAATAATTCCGCCTCCCCCTGAGCGGCGAAGCCGCGATTTGGGGGAGGTCGACGGCGCGGAGGTTTGCGCAGCAAACCGAGCACCGGCGGGTGGGGGCACCAAATATTTTTCAAATCACAGATCTATTCAGAGGAAGCACATCATGGCCGAGATCAATGCGCAGATGATTCGAGAGCTCCGTGAGCGAACCCAAGCCGGTATGAGCGACTGCAAAAGCGCGCTTGTCGAAGCCGAAGGCGACATGGAAAAAGCAGTCGAGGTGATCCTCAAAAAGGGCATCGTCAAAGCTGCAGCTCGGGCCGGCAAAGTGGCAACCGAAGGCGAAGTGCGCACGCTCGTCTCTGCCGACGGCAAGCGCGGCACCATCGTCGAGGTGAACACGCAGACTGACTTCGTCGCGCGAGGCGAAGCGTTCAAAGATTTCGTCACCAACGTGATCGACGTCGCGTCGAAGCTTCCGCGCGGTACGGATTTGCTCACGCAGAAATATCCGGGCACCGACAAGCCGATCGATCAGGTCAAACAGGAGCTCACCTCGAAGACCGGTGAAAATACGGTCGTTCGTCGTTGGGACGCGCTCGAGGCAACGGAGCCGCACGGTTGGGTTCACGCGTACGTGCACATGGGCGGCAAGCTCGCGGTTCTCATTCATGCCGAGGCCCACAGCGCCGAAGCCAAGACGCACACCGGCTTTCGCGGTTTCATCGACAACGTCGCGATGCAGATCGCCGCGATGAACCCGATGGTCGTCCACAAGGGCGAGGTCGCTGAATCCACCATCGCGAAGCAGAAGGAAATCTTCCAGGCGCAGCTCGCCGAGGAGAAGAAACCAGAAGCGTCGTGGGGAAAGATCATCGACGGCAAGCTCAACAAATGGTTCACCGAAGTCACACTGCACGGCCAAGACAACGTCTGGGATCCGGGCAAGGGCACCATCGATCAACTTCGTCAGGCGCTCGGCAAGGAGCTCGGCGGCGAGGTGAAGATCCACGGCTTCGTGCGCTTCGGTCTCGGCGACGGCATTGAGAAGAAGTCGGACGACCTCGCGTCTGAAGTTGCGAAGTTGATGTAAGCAACCGATCAGAAATCGGCTTCAAAAATCGGGATCTCATGAGACTTTGCGCGGTGAGCGTCGATCTCGACGAGATCCCGAATTACTTTAAAATCCACGGGCTCGAGACCCCTGAAAAATCGCAGAGCGCCGTCTACGACGTTGCGATCGCGCGTCTGATGTCGCTGGCCAGCGCGGAAAAAATCCCGCTCACGCTCTTTGCCGTGGGCGCCGATCTCGTTCGCGAAGAATCCGCGCGCGCACTCTCCGATGCGAACAAGGCCGGTCACGAGATCGCGAATCACTCGCTCGACCATCGTTACGATCTGACGAAGCTTTCGCGCGCCGAGATCGAAACGCAAATCTCGGGCGGTGCGGACGCAATCGAAAAAGCGGTGGGTGCTCGGCCAATCGGATTTCGCGCTCCGGGCTATGTGATCACCGACGACGTATTTTCGGTGCTGCGTGATCTCGAAATAGAATACGACTCGTCGGTCTTTCCGTGTCCGGCCTACAACGCGCTGAAGGCGGCCGCGATCGCTCGCATCGCGATCCATGGAAAAACAAGCCGATCCGTCATCGACACGCCCATGATGCTGCTCGCGCCGACGCACCCGTATCACGTCGGAAATCCGTATTGGCGTGAGGGCAACGGGATGCTCGAGCTTCCGATCCAAGTGACGCGCGGTCTTCGTCTGCCGTTCATCGGCACGACGATCACGATGGCTGGTCCCGATCGCGCGCGCTGGCTGACGAAGATGTGCTTGGGTGCGCCGCTGGTGAATTTGGAGTTGCACGGCATCGACGTTCTCGATGTCGACGACGGTCTTCACGAACTGCGGCCGCACCAGCCCGACGTAAGAATTACGCGCGAGCGAAAGCTCGAGAGCCTTGCAGCGGTGATCGGCGTGCTGCGCGCTGCAGGCTACTCGTTCGTGACGTGCGCTGAGGCAGCGCGCGAATTTTCGTGAGCTCAGCCCAACGCAGCAAGCAAGCGATCGCGGTTGCGAAGCGCGTAAGCGGCGCTGCGCGGCAAGAGCGCGCGATGCACCATGAACGCGATGGTCGCGAGAGTCGCCATCACCGGAATGAGCGCATAGGGAGCCCAATAAAGCGCTGCAGTGTACGCACCGCCGAACACCGCGCTCGAGCCAGCAGAGATCGCCAAACCCAAAAGCACGAGCGTTACCGGCGTCGAGCTCGCGCGCATTTGCGTGCGTGACACTGCACGGGGCATCGACACGCTCGTGAAACGACCGACGCTGCTCTGCACGAAGAAGAAACACGCCGTCATGAGCAGACCCGCAACGATCTCGTTCAGTGAAACGTGAACCGCGAGCGGAAGCAGAATCGAAAGCAAAATGGACTGCGCCGCTTGATATTGCGCAAGGCCGCGCGTCTTACCGCGCAAAATGTCTTCGATGCGGATCGGCAGGAAAAATAGGCACTTCACGCCATGTCCATCCAAACCGAATTGATTGAGCTGCAGCGAGCTGGCGCTGAGCGAGACGTACATGAACGCGGCGGGCACCGTCCATGCGCCGCGGCCGACGAGCTGAGAGAGCGGTCCGCGAATCACGACGACCGCGAAGAGCGGGACGATGAATCCGAAGCGGCCGACCTGACTGCCCATGATCGTGTGCCACGAAAGCTTCGCGATACCGTCCTCGATTCTGTCGAACGACCAGAGTCGGGTTTGGCCAGAGCCGTCGTTCTCGCCGGGCTCGAGGTCGAGCAAGATCACGTGCGACGTGATCCACGCCAGGATCCCGACCGACGCGAGGGGCACGATATGCAAACGCAGCGCGTGCAAATAGTCGCCGTTGCCTGCGTACG
The DNA here is from genome assembly GCA_039937955.1 of Polyangiaceae bacterium. Classification (GTDB taxonomy): domain Bacteria; phylum Myxococcota_A; class Polyangia; order Polyangiales; family Polyangiaceae; genus JAICXU01. Next base: position 4,733 of record JBDTFL010000168.1, read on the forward strand.
AAAGACTCTGCGTGGCCATGCCGACCGGCGAAGCGGTGAGCGCGCGACCGAGCCAACGCGCGGCGCGTTCGAGCTCGAGGACAGTGGCGGGCGAGGGATGAAAGGTGTCGAGGAACCCGCCGACGAACACCGGCAAGAGGAACAACAAGAAAACGGCGAGCCTGATTCGACGAACCAAGACGCTCGCGAGAGACGAGACGAT
>JBDTFL010000169.1:0-2808 GCA_039937955.1 Polyangiaceae bacterium
GATCCATTCGTGGCGTTTCAATTTCGCGAGGACATTCACGAAGTGAAAGATCTTGCGCCTGGAATGACGTGCCCGGGCATCGTGACGAACGTCACCAATTTCGGCGCGTTCGTCGACATCGGCGTGCATCAAGATGGCCTCGTGCACGTCTCGCAAATTGCGGATCGCTTCATCAAAGATCCACGCGAGGCGGTGAGCCCGGGCGATCACGTCACGGTCCGTGTGCTGGAGGTGAATCTCGCAAAGCAGCAAATCGCACTGACGATGAAATCCGGCGCCCCCTCTGGCCAGATGAGTCAGCATCAAAAACAGAACGAAAATCGCGCTAATTTACCGGGCAATCGTGATGGAAATCGCAACAGCCGTCAGGATCAGCACCGCAATGCGCCGCCGCGCAATCAGCAACCGCAAGGCAAAGGCTTCAGCAACGACGCGATGAAGCAGCTCGAGCAATTTCGCAAAGCCGCAAAGGGCTCCACGCAGTCATGACCGACATCTTCAAAGAGCGATCGGCCGGGATGTTCCCGACGCTGACCGACGCGCAAATCGCGCGCATCGCGCCGCACGGTAAACGACGCAAAGTCGAGGCCGGCGAAGTCCTCTTCGAGCAAGGCACAGCGGCGGTCGGAATCTTGATCGTTCTGTCCGGTGCGCTCGAGGTCCTGCGCCCGCGGCACGACGGCGAAGACATGGTCGTCGTTCACACCGCCGGAAATTTCAGCGGTGAGGCCAACGCGCTTGCCGGACGTCGGAGTCTTTTGCGCGGTCGCATGAAAGAGACGGGCGAGATCCTCTTCCTCGACTCGGACGGTCTGCGCCATATCGTTCAAGGCGATCCCGACATCAGCGAAGTGATCATGCGCGCGTTCATCTTGCGGCGCGGCGCACTCTTGCAAAGTGGCTTCGGCGAGGCGGTGCTCATCGGCTCACGACATTCGGCGGGCACCTTGCGTCTTCAGGAATTTTTCACGCGCAACTCGCAGCCCTGCACGTACGTCGACATCGAAGACGACAAAGAAATCCAGGCGCTGCTCGACCGCTTCCACGTTGGCGTCGGCGACATTCCCGTCGTCATCTGCCGCGGCGAAAAAGTACTAAAAAACCCGACAAACGAAGAGATTGCCGACTGCTTCGAGCTCAATGTCTCCACATTCAAACACAAAGAAAGTCGCGATTTGGTCGTGGTTGGCGCAGGCCTCGGCGGATTGGCGGCTGCCGTTTATGGCGCGTCGGAAGGGCTCGACGTTCTGGTCCTCGAAACCGACGCACCCGGCGGACAAGCGGGCACCAGCTCCAAGATCGAAAATTATTTGGGATTTCCAACCGGCATCTCCGGACAAGATCTCGCGGTGCGCGCGCTGGCCCAGGCCCAAAAATTCGGCGCTGAAATTTCAGTGGCTCGCAGCGCGGTGCGTTTCAAATGCGATGGCGCCGGCAGCTACGAAATCGTGTTGTCGAACGGCGAGCTGGTGCGCGCGCGTGCTGTCGTGATCGCCAGCGGAGCACGCTATCGACGACTCCAGTTTCCGGACGCCGCCAAATTCGACAACGTCGGCGTCTATTATGGCGCGACCAACGTCGAAGCACGCTTGTGTGCAGGTGACGATGTCATCGTCGTCGGCGGTGCGAACTCGGCAGGTCAGGCGGCCATCTTCATGTCCACGCAGACCAAACACGTGCACATGCTCATTCGCGGTGCGGGCCTCGCAGAGACGATGAGCCGATATTTAATCAAGCGCATCGAGGACAATCCGAACATCACGCTGCACACGCACACCGAAATCGTCGGCTTCGAGGGCGACGACGAATTGCGCGCAGTCAAATGGCGGCATCAAGACGGCAAAATCGAAGAACGCGCGATCAAGCATGTTTTCCTGATGATCGGCGCGTCTCCGAACTCCAAATGGCTCGAGGGCTGCGTGGCGCTCGACGCAAACGGCTTCGTGAAAACCGGTCCCGATCTCACACCCGAAGATCTCGCGCACACGAAGTGGCCGTTACGACGTGCGCCATTCTTGTTCGAAACAAATCGTCATCGTGTGTTCGCGGTCGGCGACATTCGGTCGGGCAGCGTCAAGCGCGTGGCGTCGGCGGTGGGTGAAGGATCCATCTCGGTGCAGCTCGTTCATCGCGCGCTCGCCGAGTAACGAAAGCTCTTGTAGAAAGGGACGCATGGCTCATCACGTCGACGACAGCATCGATCTCTCGAACCCTTGTGACCACGTCACCGCGGAAACGCCCCGCAAAGTCGCGCGCCCGCCGAAGGGCTGCGAGGAATGTTTGAAGATCGGAAGCAGCTGGGTTCATCTCCGCATTTGTTTGACGTGCATGACGGTGCATTGCTGCGACGACTCACCGAACAAGCACGCGACGAAACATTTTCATGCGACGCAACATCCCATCATCACGTCGGGAGAGATCGGCGAGACGTGGGCGTATTGCTACGCCGACGACCAGTTTCTGTCGCAGGGCTGATCTAGCTCAAAAATAGGGCGATCCGCGATCGTCGGAGCTGGCGATTTAAAATTGGCCGTGAAATCCGACCGTCGCGCGACTCTGCCCGACGCCGAAATCGGGAAGCACCGAAAATTTCGAAGCGCGCTTGGCTTCCTGTTTTCGGATCTCTTTGGCCTCGTCCGCGCTCGGGTCGACATCGACTCGTTCGCGAGCGAGCACCGCGGCGTCGACTGCAATCGCGCCGGCATAACCGACCAAAAATCCGAGCACGATCCCTTCGGCACACGCGAGAGTTCCCCCGAAGCCGTCGTTGTTGTTGTCGTGTCCACTGCAGCCGATTCCGGCGCCGAT
>JBDTFL010000170.1:0-3260 GCA_039937955.1 Polyangiaceae bacterium
CTTTGGCGCGCAGCTCACCGAGAACGATGGCCGCGGCGATCTGTTTTTCGATCGAATCCCCGAGCAGCAATTTCGCGATCTTGTCGACGTCGGACATGGCGCGAAGAGGCTACCATCCGGAAAACCGAATGGAGCGATCCCAAATCTCGTGTCGTCGACGAAGCGCGAAAAAGACGGAAAATCGCCGCAAATAAGCCCACCAAGAGCGTGCAGTTTACATCTTTATGCTTCGCAGTCGCAGCGCGTTGGCGATCACCGAAACCGACGACAAGCACATCGCGCCTGCGGCAATCATCGGGCTCATCTCGATCCCGAAGAATGGCTGGAGCGCGCCAGCGGCAATGGGGATGCCGATCGCATTGTAGGCGAAGGCGAAAAATAGATTTTGCTTCACGTTGGCGAGCGTCGCCTGAGACAGCGTGCGTGCGCTCACGAGCCGGCGAATGTCTCCACCCGCCAGTGTGATGCCCGCGCTCTCCATCGCGACGTCGGTGCCGCCCCCGATAGCGATGCCGACATCGGCCTTCGCGAGGGCAATCGCGTCGTTGATTCCATCACCCGCCATCGCGACGACCGCGCCGCCTTTCCTGAATTTTTCGATCAAGCCGGCTTTGTCCTCGGGCGAGCAGTCCGCGAAGACTTCAGTGATGCCGATTTCGTCGCCTACTTTTTTTGCAGTGATCAACGTGTCGCCGCTGACGAGCACCACGCGAATGCCGTTTTGTTGAAGCGACGAAACGGCTTGTTTTGCGCCAACCCGTAGCGGATCTTCGATCGCGAAGAGTCCGAGCAATGCCGCGTCGCGCGCGACGAACACGAGCGTGCGTCCGGCTTCACGATGCGTTTGGGCTTGGCTGTTCGAGCTGCTCGTTTCGATTCCGAGCTCGGCGAAAAATTTTGCGCTGCCGACGGCGACGCGCTTGCCATCGAGCATTGCCACGGCGCCGAGCCCGCGCCGTGCTTCGAAATTCGTGATGTCGGCGGGCGCAATCGCTTCGCTCGTCGCAGCTGCGAGGATCGACGATGCCAGCGGGTGCTCGCTCGCCGCTTCGACGCTCGCCGCGACACGCAACAAAGTTTCGCGACTCGATCCTTCGGAGACCTCGATCGCCACGACGCGCGGCTTGCCCTCGGTCAGCGTTCCCGTTTTGTCGATCGCCAAAACTGTCGCGCGCGCAAACGCCTCGAGGGCCACGGCATCGCGAACGAGTACGCCGGATTTTGCGCCACGTCCCATGCCGACAGCGATGGCCATGGGCGTCGCGAGACCCAACGCGCACGGGCACGCGATGATCAAGACCGAGACAGCGCTCGTGATCGCATGATGCAACCGTGGCTCCGGACCAAGCAAAAACCAGCAAAAAAACGCCGCGATTGCGATCGCGATGACGAGGTACACGAAAAACTTCGAGACCAAATCGGCGAGCTTTTGCGCTGGTGCACGCGTGCGTTGGGCAGCTTCGACCAACGCGACGATCTGCGCGAGCCGCGTTTCGGTTCCGACATTGATGGCGCGAACGACGAGCGAACCGTTGCCGTTCATCGTGCCGCCGCTCACTTTGTCGCCGACCTTTTTTTCGATCGGCATCGCCTCGCCGGTGAGCATCGATTCGTCGACGTTGCTCGAGCCATCGACGACCATGCCGTCGGTCGCAACATGCTCGCCGGGGCGTACGCGAAATTGATCGCCGCTCTTCAATGCGTCGATCGCAATGTCGCGTTCGTGACCGCAGGATGTGAGCGTGCGTACCGTCTTCGGCGTCAGCGACAAGAGCGCGCGGAGCGCATCGCGCGTTTTTTCGCGCGCGGCGAGCTCCAAGACCTGACCCAACAAAACCAACGTGATGATCACCGCCGACGCTTCGAAATACGATTCGGAGGTCGCATCCGGATGAATCGCATTCGGCAAGCTGAAGACCAGCGCCGCGCCGGTGCCGAGACCAATCAACGTGAACATATTGGGGCTGCGATGCGTGATCGAGCTCGCCGCGCGCTGCCAAATCGGCCACGCGCCCCACGTGACGACGGGCAACGCCAGAATGAATTCCAACGCAATCTGGGTAGAAGGCGGCGCCAAATTCAACATTGCCAAGATCATCAACGGCAGGGAAAAAAAGGCACAAACTACGAATCTGCGCTTCATCGAAACGAGCTCGGAATTTTTCTCCGGTGTTTCGCTCACGCTCGTCTTCGTGCTCTCGAGCGCCATGCCGCATTTCGGGCACGCACCCCGACCCGCTTGCATCACCTCCGGATGCATCGGGCACGAGAACTGCGCGCCGGTCACTTTTTCGTGCCGTCGAGAACGTCGACCAGCTCACGAACTACGCGCTCGCGCTCACTCTTCTTCGGCGATGCGATCGCTTCGTTCACGCAATGCGCGATGTGACGATCGAGCAGCAGCGACTCCACGCTCTTCAGCGCCGCATGGATCGCTTTTGTTTGGCGCAGCACGTCGATGCAATACGTGTCCTTTTCAACCATCTCGACCACACCCCGAAGATGACCCTCGAGGCTTTTGAGGCGGGTGGTGATCTTTTGCTTCGACGACGAATGCTGTGGCGCGCGACGGTCCATGGACTTGGCCTCCAGTACCCTCCCCCCTGGGGGAGGGGATGTCCAAGGAACGTGCGCTTTTTATGCGGTTTCGTCAACTGCCGGTCTTTCTTTACGCCTGCGTTGCTCGGCTTTTTGTTTTGGCTCAGTCGTTCACGATCGAGCGCGCCATCGGGCCAACCACCGGATACTCGTAGTCGCGGCCGTCGAGCACGCGGGCCGCAGCGACGACATGCCAAACCAAAAAAACCGGAAGTGCGAGACCGCACGTGACGACGCTGAGCACCGTTCCGAAGAGCGACCAGAGCAGCGCCTGCATCGCGTGGAACTCGACATACTTCGATTCACCGCGCTTCACCATGTAGACGAGCAGCGGCGCCAAGAACCAAGCGAACACCGTTCCGGCATGCGCGATCGCCGCGCCCATCCGATCACCTTTGGTCGGTCCGAACGACGAAATCAGATCGACCGGCGGCATCTCGGCAGGTGAGCGATACGCATCCGACTGCTGAGTTTCGAACGACGACGGGAGAGCATTCATGATGGTCAACAACTCCTTGTTGATGACCTGTTCGTTAGGGCTCTCCTCGAAATTTCAAAAATCGATCAAATTGCAAAATTGACGCAAATTCGGCTCGATTTCGCGACGGACTAATTCAGCGGTGCGCCCTCGGCGAGCCATTGCGCAAGCAGATTGCGCTCGT
>JBDTFL010000171.1:0-5240 GCA_039937955.1 Polyangiaceae bacterium
CGCCTCCGCTTGCGATCGCCGTGAGAAATAAAATGTCGGACGTCGTTCGAAATGCGACGCCGGTGCTCTTGTCGGACGGATCTTGAGGTCGTTCGTTGTTGTAGTCGTCGGAGAGTGTGATCGCGCGAACGCCGCAGAGAATTCCGCCGAGCGCGGTTGCTCCGCTCAAACCGACCAGGCCCCATCCGACGACTGATCGCAATGGCACTGGTTTTTGCGGTGTTTCAGGAGCTCCGACGAGGACGGCGCGCTGGCCCACGTGCGGCGTGAGCAACACCGTGCGCTCAGACACGTGATCGCGTGTCACCATCACGTGCTCGTCGGCCGGATCGTAATCGTCGACGAGGATCTTCATGTCGTGCAGGCCGAGCGTGGCTCGAATGTCGGTCGGGCCACCTTGCACGAGCGCGATCGACCGACCGTCGAGCGTTACGTGCGCAGACTCGGGTGTCACGCGCAGGCGGATCGTTCCCAAATGCTCGCGTGCCTCCGAGAGCGCTTCGCGGGCGCTGGCGATCTCGTCGTCAGTTGCGCCGCCGTCGTTCACCAAAAAATGGGAGAGGTCGTCCTCGGCGCGAATGTATTCGCCGGTTCGGAGACGCACGATTCCGAGATTGAGCAGAATGCTCGGATGCGCAAACAGCGCGTACGCTTTTTCGAACGCGTCACGTGCGTCGTTCAAATTTCCTGCGCGCACCAGCGCGACGCCACGACGAAATTCTTCGCGTGACGCGAGCCGCGGGTCGTCGGCATGCGCCAATGACGTTGCGAGAACGAGCGCCGAGCCGAGCAACGCACAGGCGCAAAGACGGGTCAGCGCCGCGGCTGAACGAGCTGCCACCACCGATGCCACGCGCGAACGGTACCACGATGGACGATCCGAGCCGAGCTAACGCGTCCAGGGTGCGATGCTATTTCCCCGCTAAAAGCGGGGTTTGTCGATGATCGTTGGCTCGTTCGGGTGCCTCGGATGCACCGTGTGATGCCCATGTCGCGGAGCCGGCGGCGGTTTCACCTGCGCGGTCGTGATCGAATCCAAATCTTCCATGCCGGTAGGCTGCGCGGGTTCCGTTGCTTGTGATGCCGATGGCGCCGATGTCGATGCCGACGACGACATGGCCGCAACCGAAGAAGGCGCCAGCATCGACGGATCGACCGGAGGTGTCGCGGCCGCTGCAGCTCGACGATGGACCGCGGCAGCGACGATGATCGAGCTCGCAATGACGGCGCCTACCGCGAGCGCGAGAGATGCGCGGCTCGCGCTCGGCGTGGACATCGTCAAAATCGTGGGCGCGGTCATTCCTGTTTCGGTAGGCGGGCTCGCGGCCGACAGCGGTGACTCGTCCATCGGCGTCGGACCGAGCGTTGGCTCTCCGAGCGCTTGCCACTGCGACAAAACTTCGAGCGCGCTCGAATAACGGTCCGCTGGGTCTCGTGAGAGACATGTGTCGATGATGACATCGAGCCCGCCGGGGATCGGAACGCGCGCGGCATGACGAAGCGGATTCGCTCTTTTTTCCAGCTTGCTCGAGAGCAGTGCGATCTGTCCTTGCGCGTCGTACGCGAGACGCCCGGAAAGCATTTCGTAGATGACCATCGCGAACGAATAGAGATCCGCGCGCTCGTTCACCTTCGACGCGCCGCGAATTTGCTCGGGCGCCATGTACGCGATGGTTCCCACGGATTCTCCGGTCATCGTGAGCTTCTCGGTGTCGGCGATGTCGAGCTTGCAGACGCCGAAATCCAAAATCTTCGCGCGCGTGCTGCCGTCCTCGAGCAGCTCCAAAAAAATATTTCCTGGCTTCAGATCGCGATGCACGACACCCGCCGCATGAGCGTCGATGAGGCCGCGGAGCACGTTGTCGCCCACCAATCTCGCGTCTTCCCAGCTCGTGGGATCGCCACCGCGCAAACGCTGCGAGAGCGACTCACCAAACAAAAGCTGCATCACCAAAAACAGCTCGCCCTCGTCGGTGCGATCGATTTCGAGTACGTGCGGAACGTAGTCGCTCGATATGCGACCGGCAGCGAGCGCTTCGCGTTCGAGGCGCGCAATGAGCACGTCGTCGAGGAGCACGCGGCTCACCACCTTGATCGCAACCTCGCTTCCGGTTTCGAGGTGGATGGCGCGGAAGACCTCGCCCATCCCGCCTTTACCGATGGACTCTACGAGCTGGTATTTTTCACGCAGAACGTCGCCGGGACCCATACCTCGCCAACGTCAATAATACCCTTATTTTTGGGCTCTGGCGCGAAGCTCGCGTTTCAGCACTTTTCCCGTCGGGTTTCGGGGTAGCGCATCCACGAAAATGAAGGTGCGCGGAACTTTGGGGCCCGAAAGCTTGGCGCGTGCCCAGTTTCTCAATTCGCCTTCGTCGGCGTGCATTCCGGCTTTCAGCGCGACGTACGCCTCCACGCGCTCGCCCCACTCGCGATCCTCGACGCCGATGACGGCGACCTCGGCGATGGCCGCGTGTTCTTCGAGCACGCCTTCGACCTCGGCCGGGTACACGTTCACGCCACCGGAAATGATCATGTCGCGTTTGCGACCTTCGATGAAGTAGCGGCCGTCTCGATCGACGCGCGCAAGATCGCCGACGCTGAAATAGCCTTGTTTCATGCTGTCGTTCGTTGCGCCTTCGTCTTTGTGGTAGCCGCTCACGAGCAAATTATTTTTGACGTAGAGCTCGCCCACTTCGCCTTTTGCGACTTCTTTTCCGGCATCGTCCAGCAAGCGAATGTCGTTTCCGGGAACGGGACGACCAATGGTGCTCGGCGATGCGCGCAAATCTGCGGGCTTGGCGAGCGTGACCAAACCGGTTTCGGTGGCGCCATAAAAATTGAAAACGATGTCGCCGAACTGATCCATGGTCTCGGTGGCGAGAGGACCCGGAAGTGGCGCGCCGCCGCAAAAAATAGCCCGAAGCGAGCTCGTGTCGTATTTCGCGAGCACGTCCTTTCCGAGCTCCAAAATGCGATGAACGAGCGTGGGAACGATGGCGGTCGTGGTCACGCGATACTTCGCGACGTCGCGCAAAAAACTCTCGGGCTTGAACTCGTCCATGATGACGACCTCGGCGCCCAAAATATGATTCAGCGTCACGAAGCCGAACGCCGTGGAGTGGTACAGCGGCACGGTGACGAGGTGGACGTCGTCGACGCGCATCGGTGATTCGGCGACGAAGCGAAGCGCGGCAGGCAGTGCGTCGCGTGGGAATTTGCGGACCGCGCCCTTCGGTTTTCCGGTGGTGCCCGACGTGTAGATGATGACCGCGCCGTCGACCTCGGGATCGATGTCCGGCATTTTGGTTTTTTCGGAATCGAGCAAATCGGCGTATTTCGCCGCGCCCGGAACGTTTCCGTTCACGGCGACGAGCATCGATTTGGAGAGCCCGATTTTTTTCGCGGCTTCCTCGACGGTCGGCCAAAGCTCGTCCTCGAATACGATCAATTTCGATCCGGAATGCGTGACGAGATACGCGAGCTCGTCCGCCGTAGATCGCCACGACACACTCACGGCCGCAGCACCGAGCCGGCTCGCGGCGCTCTGAAGCTCGAGAAATTCCGGGCGATTCTTCATCATCAAAACGAAGCTCGAGCTTTTGCCGATGCCACGTTTCAAAAGGCCGCTCGCGACTTTGTCCATTCGCGAATCGATCTCGCCGAACGTCATCGCGCGATCGCGGAAGCGCACCGCGACTTTGTCGGGCGAGTTCGCGGCGTGCAGGCGATACACTTGGGACGGGTTTTGCGGCCCCTTCGCCAAGATTTTCACGACGGTGAGCGCGCCGCGCAGATTGACGGCCCACATCAATCCGCTGCGATTACCGACTTGAGCTGCAACACGAACGCGCGACGGCGCCTCGGCGATGCGCCCTCTGATGTCCTTCAGTCGAGTGATGACGTCACTCATGATTGGCTCGTGATACCGTGTGTTTTGCATGGAAGGCAATCGCCCCGACAGTAGGCCGCCCGACTCGGCGGATCGTCGACGTGACGCATTCCGCGCGGCGATCACGTTGCGTGTAGACTACAAACGCCTCAACACCTTCTTCGCCGACTACACGAAGAACATCTCCAAGGGCGGCACGTTCATCCGCACCACCAAGCCGCTCGACGTCGGCACCGAGTTCGTCTTCGTGCTTTCGTTTCCCGCGCAAGAGAGCCAATTGAAACTCAAGGGCGAAGTGATCTGGGTCGTTGCCGAAGACAAAGCGACCGACGAGCAGCCGCCCGGCATGGGCATTCGCTTTTTGTTCCAGAACGACAGCGAACGCGAGGCGGTCGACGATTTCGTCGAAAAGATGATGGACGAGGCTCTCGGAAGCCACATTTCGCAGAAGCTGCTGGCTAAAAAATAAAGCCTCCCTACATTCGCAGCATGTCGAATCGTGTTCTGCCGATCGCAGGCGCCGCGGAAAAGAAGGTCGATCCTGCACTGGATCTGGAAGACGAGATTGTGCGCCTGAAGAAGGAGCGCAACGCGATCGTGCTCGCGCACTACTACCAAGACGGTGACATTCAGGATGTCGCAGACGTCGTCGGTGATTCGCTCCAGCTCGCGCAAGCCGCCGCAAAAACCAAAGCGAGCGTGATCTGTTTTGCGGGCGTGCACTTCATGGCCGAGACCGCGAAGATTTTGAATCCGGACAAAGCAGTGGTGCTTCCGGACATGAGCGCAGGTTGCTCGCTCGCCGACGGTTGTCCGGCCGACGCATTCGCCGCGTGGATCGCCAAGCACACGACGAACGGCGAGAAACCGGTAGTTGTAAGTTACATCAATTGTTCGGCGGAGGTGAAAGCGCTCTCCGACTACATCGTGACGTCGTCCAACGCAGAGAAAATCGTCGCGCAAATTCCGGAAGGCAAAAAAATCTTGTTCGCACCGGATCGCAATCTCGGCGCATTCGTGGAGAAACGAACCGGCCGCAAAATGGAGCTCTGGCAGGCGACCTGCATCGTCCACGAGACATTCAGCGAGCGAAAATTACTGGGCCTCAAAGAACGTCATCCCGGTGCGCCAATCATGGCGCATCCCGAATGTGAGCCTGTGATCTTGAAGATGGCCGACTTCGTAGGCTCGACGACCGGCATCTTGAAAGCAGCGCTCGCGCATCCCTCGCGCGAGGTCATCGTCGTGACAGAAGCGGGTATCTTACACGCATTGGAGAAAGCCGCTGCCGAGCAAAGCCTCGACAAGATGTTCATCCCCGCCCCGCCACTCGCGAACTGTGCGTGCA
>JBDTFL010000172.1:0-2912 GCA_039937955.1 Polyangiaceae bacterium
CACACGCCCGCGGACAATCAGCTGCACGCACTTGTTCGCCATGAAGGTACCGTTTTTCGTTTACCTACTCTCGGCCGCCAGGGCAAGAATGCCACTCATGGCCCCCGCCGCGTCCGCAGTCACGTCCGCAGTCTCGTCCAAGGGCGAGCGTCCGGTTCGATGGCTGCCGACGCTCGTCTTTTGTGCGCTCGTTACCGCATTGGGCGCGCGTTTTACCGCTGTTTCGGAGGTTCCGGCCGGCAAGCCGTTTTCGTACGTGCCGCCAGCCACGTTCAAGCCGATTTCGATTCCCGCGAATTTGAACGCCGACAATTCGGTGAATCGCATTTGGGTCGAGCCAACGGCGATGTCCAAGCTCGATCCGCGCATCTCACTTTCGCACGCGCCACAAGAAGCGCAGATCGATGACATGTCGCTCGGAGGCATCGCGCAAGGCATGCCGGCGCTCTATGAAAAATCAAACGGCACATGGACCGAAGAACGTCACGTCGCGCACTTGCGTCCGGACGGCGCACGCGTGGGTCTCATCGTCGGCGACCTCAGGACCACCGACGAGCTTCACCTCAAAACGATGCAGCTGATTTTTCCGGACGACACCGGTACATCGATCGTGACGGCGAGCTTCGATCGGGTCTCGTCGCAACGCCTGGTTCCCGAGATCGAGAAGTCGCTCGACACGGCCGACGGCGTGAAAAAGCTCGGTAAAAAGCCGAAAGATAACATGTATTATGCATATTTTATCGGCGCGCTGATTTTCGCCATCCTCGCGCAGCTCGCTTTCTCTCGTCTGCGTCGTTCGAAATCGTGAACGCTCAAACGAGCGGTACGGCGCTCTTTAGTGGAGAGCCTTCGATCGTCGAGCTCGCGCAGATCGCTGGACCAACCACGTTGCATACGCATCAAGGGGGCGGACCGATTTCGGAGTGGTCGCGCATCTCGGCATTTCGGACGACCGCGATCTCGCATCCGAGTGGTGCGCGGCTCGCGTGCGTGGAGCATCTGTTCGCTGCGCTGGCGGCGTTTCGTGCCCATGACGGCGTGGCGATTTCCGTGACAGGAAGCGAGCTGCCGATTTTGGACGGCGCATCGTCGGCATGGTGCGCATTGCTCGACGAGGTCGATCTTTCGCAGGTCGTTCGAACCTCCGCGAAATTGAAAATCGCGCGCGCTGGGGAGGTTTCGCTCGGCGACACCAAATACCTATTTTTTCCGGGTGATGCTCGATCGGAGGTCTCGGTCACCATCGATCTCCGCGAGGCAGGACCGTTTGCAGCGTCGCTCGAGCGGCACGCGCATTGGGATGGCTCACGCGAGCATTTCGTCTCGCACATTGCGTCGGCCCGCACGTTCATTCTCGCCGGCGACCTCTCCGAATTCGAAGCGTCGGGTGCTGAAGCGAACATCGCGGCGGACAGCTTCGTGGTGATCGGAGACGACCGCGCGATTTCGAGCGGCGCGCGGTTTTCGTCCGACGAGCCGGCGCGTCACAAGCTCCTCGATCTCATCGGCGATTTCTTTCTGGCGGGCGGTCCACCATGCGGACGCGTCGAGGCGGTGCGGCCCGGGCACGCGAAAAATCACGAAGCCATCGCGAACGCGTTGTCTCAGGGGATTTTGGCTCGAATATGAGATGGCAGGGAACGCCGTCCTCGGGGAGTCGTTTTCTTTTCAAACGAACATTTCTGCGAGACAGTGACGACATGCGAAAGCTCCTCGTCGTCGCCATGGCCTGCGCATGCTTCGTCGCATGCGGCGGCTCGAACAATCCACCACCGGCTTCGGCAACGACCAATGCGTCCGACGCCGGTGACGTTGCGCCCGCTTCCTCGAGCTCGGCTCCAGCTGGCTCAACGACATCGACGAGCGACCCAGGCGCAGTCGCAACGAACGGCGCGACCAACGCGGACGCGGGTGCTCCCGCTGCGGCCGACCCACATCCTTTCGCCAAAGATGCGGCAGATGCCGAATCGATGATCGACGACGCGATCGAATCACGTCACTCCGACGTCGAGAAATGCGCCGCTGACGCCCGCAAGCGCATGGGCGACCAGCACGGCAAAGTTTCGCTCTTGGTCGGCATCGATCAAGAAGGATCCGTCATCGGCGTGAAAGTTCCGAAAGGCGAAAAGAAGGACGAAAAGCTGCTCGTTTGCGTTCGTGCAGCGCTCAAAGGTGCGCCGTTTCCGCGCAGTCACAACGGCGTCATCACCATTAAAAAGACGTACGAAGAAGCACTCGAAGGGCACATGTGAGATCGCCTTCCACGCGCAAGCCGCGAGCGCTTTGGCTCGCTGCGATTTCGATTTTCGTGGGCGCGGCGATCGCTGCGTGCTCGCTGCAAGACGGCGGCATTCTCGATCTCCAAACTGTCGACGCGGCGCCTGGTACGGATGGGGCGATCGATTCATCGCTCCCCACCGACGGCAGCTTGCCGGGCGAAGCAGGGATCATCGACGCCGGCGCGACCTTCTGTGATCTCACCACGCACGACGCTTCGTTTTTCTTCTGCGCCGACTTCGACGACACGAATCCGACACATGGCTTCAACCTCGTCGCCACCGACGGCGGCACCGTCGCGTTCGTGCCAAGCGACGCGTCGGCGCCCAATCTCTTCGAGAGCACACTCGCCAATCCGCTCGACGACCCCTCGCAAAATGCTTTCATCAGCGTGCCGTTCGATTTTCCGGACGCTGGCGACGCCGGAATTTCATTTGTCACGATCGACTTTGATTTACGGGTGAATTCGATTTTACTCGATGGCGCCGCGCCGCAAATTGCCTCTGCAAACACGTTCGTCTTTTTGCTGGAAGATCACTTCGCGATATACGCGCCCATCGTCGGGCGCCCCGGCATCGCGCCCGTGTCGGAGTTCGGCACCGTCGACTTCAACGACGCGTCGGCCAACATCAGCA
>JBDTFL010000173.1:0-4036 GCA_039937955.1 Polyangiaceae bacterium
GACGGATGTCACCGCGGAGACGACGTTTGCGTCTCTCGAATGCGAGGAAGCACGAGCTCTCACGAAGTCGAGCGGAGCCGACGCCATCGTCGCGGCCGCATCGTTTGGGCGTCTCGACGAGCCCGCATCGCGGCGCGTGATCCTCGCCGTCGAGTCGTTGCAAGAGCCTGCCGAGGACGACGCCTCGATCCGCGCCCGAACGCTCGCCACAGCACGCCGGTTCGTGCGCGCGCTGGCGGGCCGTTCTTCTTCCACGCCCGAGGACGTTGCGGCGGTGATCGCGCAGTTGCTCGACCGCGCCGAAGAGCCTCGCGAACGATTGATCGTCCAGCTGGTGGCGCGTGCGCTCGACCCGCCGCTCAGTGCAACCGCTCGTGGCACGCTGGCCGTCACGCCGTTCGTGCATTTGCTCGCGTACATGCTCGATCACGAATCGTCGGGCTCGCTCGAGATCGTTTCGCCCGCGGGCGATCGTCATGTCGTGATCTTTCGAAAAGGTCTGCCCGTGTTCGTTCACCCCCGACCGCAAACGCTGTCGTTCGAGATTGCTCTCGCCGACCTCGGCCGACTTCCAGAAGAGTCGAAATATGTATTTTACAAGGATGCGGAAACGGTCGAGGTCGTCGGTGATCTACCTATTTTAATAGGTGATTTATTCATTGCGTTGGCCGCGGCGCGGGTGTGGCCCGATCGTTTGCGTATCGAGCGCATGCTCGCGCGCATCGCGCATCGCAGGCTCGTTTTGCATCCGCGTGCGCGCGTCGAGGGACTGAATCGCACGCCCGTCGATCGCAACGTCATCGCCGCGTTACAACGAGGCGCGCGTTTGCCCGAGCTGCGTGTTGCACATCCCGACGCGCTCGGAGACGTGGACACGTTGATCTACGTGCTCGCGGTGATGCGCCAGCTTTCACTCCCCGGTCAACACGGCGAGCCGATCGGGAGCAAGTGAAACGCGGCTGCTACTTTCGTGTTTCCATCTGCATGGTGCGGTAGCGCGCCACCAAGAAATCGCGCAACGTTTCCATTTTCTTGAGCGGTTGACCCGGCTCCGGTGCACGAGCTGTCGGCGCAGAAGCCTGTCGCGCGAGCTCCGCCTGGGCGCGCCATTCCTCGGTGTCGGGGAGCCCGAGCGCATCTCGAAACGCGGTTCCCATTTCGATCGCATTCGAAAATCTTTGTTCCGGATCTTTTGCAAACGCCTTTGAAAATAGGGCATCCAGCACTGGCGGCGCGTTTGGCAGATACGTACGAATCGGCGGCGGGGTGGCCGTGACTTGCTCTTTGCGGATGAAGAGCTCGCTCTTGCCGTCGATTGAAAATGGAGTGCGACCCGTGAGCATTTCGTAGAGGACCGTTGCCGCAGAATAAAGATCGCTGCGACCGTCGAGCGGGTGCGCGAGACATTGCTCGGGCGACATGTACGCGCCCGTGCCTGGAACCATGTCGCCGTCCGTGTCCATGTTCGCCATGTGCGCGATCCCGAAATCGCCGAGCTTCACGATCCCGTCTTTGCGAATGAGGACGTTCGACGGCTTCACGTCGCGATGCACGACACCGATTGCGTGTGTTGCAGCAAGCGCACCGAGCAGCTGCTGAAAATAATACCAAGCGCGAGGCAGAGCCATTCCGGGAGAGGTCGTCGGCCCGGCGAGACGCGCGCGTGCGATGTGCCGTGCGATGACGTCAGCGAGCGTGTCGCCCTCGACGTATTCCATAGCCAAAATCTGCACAGAATCGCGTGCGCCAGGCACCGGCCACGAGAACAGCTCGAAGAAGCGAACGATGTTGGGATGCGGCAGCAGCTCGAGCGACTTGGCCTCGTTCAAGAAAAAATTCTGCACGGCCTCGCGATTGCTCATCTGCTCCTGCAACACCTTGAGCGCAACGAGCTGCGCGGGTTGCCCGGCTCGTGGATCGGTTGGTGCGTAGAAAAGCCACGCGCGCCAAACGATTGCCATTCCGCCTTGGCCGATCTGTGCGTCGACGACGAAGCGCCCGTAACCACGATCGATCGTGACGCCTTTTTGGATCTTCGGCGCGCGCGATTCGGGCTGCAGCGCATGGCAGTTCGGGCACACGCGGGCCCCCGCCATCACCGGCGATTTACATACGGCACACGGGTGCCCCATCGATCGCGTTTCAGCCACTTGCCTCAACGTAAGCCGACGCCGGGTTTTTGCCTTGTTTTTTGCCTGATCGACCTTCGACAGACCGTGCCAGGTGCGATTGCGCACGTCCTTGGCTCGCGCGCGCACGTCTTGCGGTCTAAAATCAAAGGGGAGCTTTCATGGAACTCTGCATGCTCGCGCCGGCGCCCGATTTTCGGTACGTCGGTGTCGCTCCAGTCTTATGTAACGGCGTCGTCGAACGAGCTCGCGCGATCGCCGCGTCGGCGTTGGTGGGCGCCTATTTCGGCGCCATGGTTGGTGGTAGTGAGGAGCACCTCGCGTTCTCATTTCTGGGCGCGATGACCGGCGGCGCATTGCGTGTATTTTACACGCATAAAAAAGGGAAAACCTCGCAAGCGACGCGGGTCGAGCTACCGATGGCGATTGTTCCATGGGGTGTATTGATCGAAAGCGAAACCGAGCCGCGCGCTTTGCGTTGGGCGGCCATCGAGCGCGTCGACGTAAAATCCAAATTCGTCCGACACGGCGCCATCGACACTACGGCGTGGACGGTCCTCACTATCGAGACCGCTCGCGAAAAATTCGTCGGACGCGCGCATGGCGACGTACCGCTCGATCGCTTGGTCGCGCATCTCGAGGCATACTCGCGTGAAGCATCACATCGCATCGCGCTCGATTTGGACGGCGCACGACCTGCGCCCGCGCATTTGGTCCCGAGCTGCGAATCGCTGCTCAATGCCGCGCGCGAATATGTATCGAGCTCCGCAGCTGTTCGTCGTTTGTCTCTGGCGGGCGCAGATTATCGTCGGGCAGGAAGCCGCGCGCCGAGCAAATTCGCGATCGAAGAATTGCGCGGCGTGCTCACCAATCGCCGCGACATCAACATCGACCCTCGGCCATTTGCCGCAATTTTGGCTGCAGAATTTGGCGCGCACGAGCTCGAAAAAGAGATCATCGCGCTCGTGCAGTCGCCACATCCGTTCGTTGCTGCAGTCGCAAAAGCTGCGGCAAGGCGACTCGGAGTTGCGACCTCGCGCGTCGGCTCACTCGATGAAGTCGCGCCATTTCTTTTCGAGCAAGACATCCATTCACTCGACGCATGGGTGGTCTCATGAGAATCGGTCAGGCCTCCGCGCACGCGTGATAGCGTCGCCGAAATGGCGACCCTCGAATTCACGGTTCCGGCGGAGCTCGATGGCGCGCGGCTCGACAAAGCAGCAGCCCAGCTCGCAACGGGTCTCTCACGCGCGCGTTTGAAGGTCGCCATCGAAGAGCGCGCGGTGCGCGTGAATGGTCGCGTGAAGAAGAAGGGTGATCCTGTTGCAGCAGGCGACGTGATCACGATCGCGGCCGAACAAATTTCGAATCCCGACGCACCCGCAACACCGACGCCCGACGCGCCGCTCGACGTTCGCTTCGACGGTGAAGGCGTTTTGGTCGTGGACAAACCGGCTGGTCAACCGACTGCGCCGCTCAAGCCCAACGAAATTGGAACGCTCGCAAATGCTCTGGTGGGAAAATTTCCAGAGCTCGCGGGTATTGGCTATGGAGCGCGCGAGCCTGGTCTCGTGCAGCGGCTCGACAACGACACGTCGGGTTTGGTGATGGTCGCGCGCAATCAAGCCGCGTTCGAAATTCTGCGAGACGCGCTGCGCGACGGGAAAATCGAGAAGAGCTATTTGCTGATCTGCAAATCGGAAGACCTCGCGGATTCGGGCACGATCGAAATTCCGATCGCGAATCACCCGAAAGATCAGCGCCGCGTGTACGCGTGTCTGCACCCGCGCGACGTCATGCGCTTGTCGCCGCGTCCGGCATCCACGCGTTACGAGGTGAAGATGCGCGCGCACGAATTGGCGCTCGTCGAGGTCTACGTCTCGCGCGCGCTTCGTCATCAGATTCGC
>JBDTFL010000174.1:0-9110 GCA_039937955.1 Polyangiaceae bacterium
CGGATTCGCCTTCCGACTCGATACCAAGGTCGATTTGCTGGGCATCGGCGACCGCCAGCGTCTCGAAATAGCGCGTGTATTATACAAGAAAGCGCGCACCATCATCTTGGACGAGCCCACCGCGGTGCTCACGGCTTACGAAGCGCACGCGCTGTACGAGATGTTGCAAGGCTTGGCGAAATCAGGTCACGCCGTCATCGTGGTCACGCACAAGCTCGACGAGGTCGTCGCCTACGCAGATCGCGTTACGGTGCTCCGCCGAGGCCAGCGCATCGAAACATTTGCGCTCGGCGAACGCGCGGCACGTGGCTTCGATCTCACGCAGCGCATCGCCGCAGCCGTGATGGGCGGTGCGGCTCCGGAAGCGCTGCCCCCTCCACCCGATGCACCGGGCGCCGCCGCGCTCGTGCTCAAGGACGTGAAATTCGGGCATGCGCTCCGCGGCATTTCGTTCGAATGCCGGGCTGGCGAAATCATCGGCATCGCGGGAATCGAAGGCAACGGACAGCACGAGCTCGCACGCATCATCGCGGGTCTCGATCGCCCGGACTCCGGTTTGCTGTGGCCCAAAGAAGAAAAAACGAGACGCGCGTCGGTCGCATTCGAAGATCGCCAACGCGACGGCTTGGTGCTCGGAGCATCGCTCCGCGACAACTTGCTGCTCGGTGAGCTCGGCGACTACAGCAGGTTCGGCTTCGTCGACTCGCAAAAATTGGAGGTCGAGGCCAAGCGTCGCCTCGATCGCTCGGGCGTGAACTCGTCCGATTTGGATTTGCCGGCTGGCGCGCTTTCCGGTGGAAATCAGCAGAAAATCGAGATAACGCGAGCAATTGCTCGTATTGAGGCGGGCACGCAAGTTCTCGTTGTCGCGCATCCGACGCGCGGCGTGGACCTCGGCGCCGCGCGCGCCATCCATGAACAAATTTTGGCGTGCGCCCAAACACGCAAGGCCGCGGTCGTCGTCATTAGCTCCGATTTGGCAGAGCTCCGTGCGCTGTCCGGAAGAATTTTGGTGATGGCCCGCGGGCGCATCGTCGCCGAGATGCCACGCACCGCGAGCGACGCCGAGATCGGCGAGCGCATGCTCCTCGACGCACCGGAAACAGCCAAGCTACGCGCAGGCGTCCAGGACGTGCACACGCGGGCGCCGTCGCCATGAGCCAACACGCGAAGGATAGCGCACGCTCGACGAATTGGATCGCCACGGTCGCCGGGCTCTGCGCCGCGTGGATCGCATTCGACTTGCTCGTTTGGGGTTACGGCGAATCGCCACGCGAGCTCGCGAAGCTTCTCTTCATCGGCACATGGGGCACGAGCTACGGCGTCGGTCAGGTTCTGTTCAAAGCGACGCCGATCCTATTTTCCGGCCTCGCCGTGCATCTGGCGTTGCGAGCCGGGCTCTTCAATATCGGCGCCGAAGGACAGATCACCATCGCGAGCGTCGTCGTCGCGATCGCCGCCGCGCATTTTCCGGTGACGCTTTCTCCGGTGCTCGCCATCCCTCTCGCATTGATCATCGCGATGCTGGCCGGTGGTGCATGGGCGCTGTTGCCGGGAATTTTGCGCGCACGGCTCGGCGTTCACGAGGTCATCACCACCATCATGATGAATCGCATCGCGGACGGTTGCGTCGGCTTGCTACTCGCTGTCGGATTCGCGGATCCCGGAACGGTTCGCACGCCGCCCATCGCGCCCGGCGCCATGATCGCGCGACTCGAAACCTTCATTCGCGCGTTCAGCGGAAGCGCGGTCAGCTTGGCGATCGGGCTGGCCGTGCTCACCGCAGTTTTTCTCGCGCGTTGGGAACGCACATCACGCATCGGCATCGAGCTCGGGCTCATCGGTCAAAACGCGCAAGCATGCGAGGCCGAGAAAATCCCCGTAAAACGTCGCATCGCGCAGGCCATGGCGATCTCGGGCGCGGTCGCCGGGCTCGCTGCGAGTGGCACGGTCCTCGGCTTCAAAGGTTATTTCGAACAAGGAATCGGCGCCGGCGCGGGCTTCACCGGAATCGCCGTCGCATTGCTCGGTCGTGGTAGCGCAGTCGGTTTGATCCTCGCCGCGCTCCTCTTCGGGACGCTCGCGCAAGGTGGGCTGGCGCTCAATGCGCATGTGCCGAAAGAGATGATGGACCTCCTCCAAGCCGTCGTGATCGTCGCCGTTGCACTGGCAGATGCACGCGTGCGAAACGCGATGCGCAGAGTCATTCCGAAATCGCCGGCGTCCGCCACAGAGGCTCCGGTGCGCATTTGAGCTTATTTTTAGCCATTATTTCACTAACGATGATCGCGCAGACGTTGCGCACGACCATCCCTTACGCGTGCGCTGCGCTCGGTGGCGTGTGGAGCGAACGCAGCGGCGTCGTGAACATCGCACTCGAAGGGCTGCTTCTCGCGAGCGGTCTCGCATCGGTCGTCGTCGATCACGCGACCGGAAATGCGTGGCTCGGTGTTCTTGCTGGAGTTGCCGTCGGCGCATTGCTCGCTGCAGCGCACGCCCTCGTCGTCGTTTATGGAGGCGTAGACGCCATCGTGAGCGGCATCGCGATCAACTTGGCGGCGGCCGGCGGCACGCGTTTCGTTCTTCGGGCGATTTACGATTCGAGCTCGAATTCCCCAGCGATCGACGCATTTCGCTTCAAATATTTTGGCGGCGCGTCGGGCGGAATGTTGCTCGTGCGCACGCTGTTCGATCCGCTCCTCGCGTTTGCTGCGCTCGCGACCATCTTCACGTTTTGGTGTTTGTACATGACGCCGTTCGGGCTTCGCGTGCGCGCGGGCGGTGAAGCGCCAACCGCTGCACGTGCGCTCGGAATTCCCGTCGAACGAATGCGACTCGCATCCGTGACGATCGGCGGCGCCATCTGCGGGCTCGGCGGAGTCGCGCTCGCGTACGACCAACATCAATTCCAATCGGGTATGAGCGCCGGCCGCGGGTTCATCGCGCTCGCTGCGGTCATCGTGTCGGGTTGGCGTCCAGTGCGCGCCATCGTCGCGTGTGCGCTTTTTGCGGCGCTCGACGCTCTGCAAATCGTGCTGCAAGATCGCGCCGGCGTCGCACGCGATGTCGTCCAAATGCTCCCGTACATCGTGACCATCGTCGCGCTCGCAGTCGTCGTCTCACGAAAAGGGGCAGGGCAACCGCCCGCCGGCCTCGGAAAGAGCGCCGAATGAAAACGCTTTCGCGCGCCGCGCTCGAAGTACGTCCGGGAGTTTTTGCCGAGCTCCAAAAACAGATCGATGCCTTCGCGGCTACGGGCGGAGATTTGATCCCGCTGCACATCGGCGACACCTGTCACGCGCCGCCGAAGCTCTCCGAAATCGCGCACGCAGACCTTCACCCGTACGGCGCCACGGCGGGTTTGGCCGAGCTGCGCGTCGCCATCGCGCAGCACATGATCCAGCATGAAATAGGGCCTTCCACGATTGATGCGGCGACCGAGATTTCGCTCGGCGTCGGGGGCACGCATGCGATTTTTTGCGGCGCTCGCTCGATCTTGGATCCCGGCGACGACGTTCTTCTCGCGTCTCCCTATTGGCCGCTCGCCCACGGAATTCTTTCGGCGTGCGGCGCGAACGTCATCGAAGCGCCGTTCAGCGCGCGTCTGTATGCCAATCCATCGCTCGACGCAGGATCACTCTTCGAGGCGGTGCGCACGCCGACCACAAAGGCGATCTACCTCATCAATCCCAACAATCCCGACGGCAAAGTGCTGACGCGCCCGCAAGCCGAAAGCGTCGCGCGTTTCGCGATCGACCATGATTTGTGGGTGATCGCCGACGAGGTGTATGCGCATCTCACGTTCGACCTGCCGCACGTTTCGCTCGCGCGTTTGCCGGGAATGCAGGAGCGCACCATCACGGCGTTTTCATTTTCGAAGAGCTACGCGATGGCCGGCGCGCGCGTTGGGGCGATCGTCGCGCCCGCCGACGTGATTGCGGCCGCCAAACGCATGAGCGTGCATTCTGCATTCAATGTTCCCGTCGCGATGCAACGTGCGGCTCTCCAAGCGTTGTCGGCCGGCGACGGGTGGCTGGACGGCGCGCGTTCCGACTATCGCAAAGCGCGCGAGGCAACGCTGGATGCGCTCGCAACGCTTCCCGTTCGCGTCGATCCTCCGGAAGGCGCGACCTACGTGATGATCGACTTTTCGAGCTTGCTCGCGGGGCGAAGTCTCACCGAGCTGCTCGCACGCGCGGTGGCACGCGGCGTTCTGCTGGCACCGGGAGAGGCGTTCGGAGCCGTTGCAGCCCAGTCTGCGCGTCTGTGTTTTACGAGTGTCCCGATCGCGCGCGTTGTCGAAGGTGTGGAGCGACTCGGCCTTGCCATCGACGATTTTCGCTCGCCGTGGTGAATCGTGTATAATACATATAATTACGAATTCGCTTTGAAAATAGAGCTTCCATCACGCAGGACGAGCCTCGTCTTCGACACGCCCCACGGCTGAACGATCGCGCGCTCGTGCGGTAAATCCCAAACGACGAGGTCCGCCGGCAAGCCGACGCGCAGCACTCCTGCATCGACGTCGAGCGACGTTGCCGCATGGCGCGTCGCACCGAGGATCGCTTCTTCGGGCGTGAGGCCATACAAACGAACCGCGAGGGCCATGGCGAGCGGCAAACTTTCGCCGGGCGCAGTTCCGGGATTCGCGTCGCTCGCGACGACCATCTGGAGCCTCGCTTTGCGCATGGCATCGATGGGCGGTGCGGCTTGCTTCAACGTGAAGCATGCGGTCGGCAAAAGTCCCGCGCACACATTTGCAGCAGCGAGCTTCCCGAGCGCATCGTCGCTGACGTGCTCGAGATGATCGGCCGACCGCGCGCCGACCTCTGCGGCGAGCTCGGCACCACCGACGTCTGCAAATTGTCCGACGTGCAAACGCACTCCGAGATTTTTCGCGCGCGCTCGTTCGATGACGCCGCGAGCTTCAGCGACCGAAAATGCGTTTGCATCGATGTACGCGTCGACGAATTTTGCGAGTCCTTGCGCTGCAACCTCGTCGACCAAATCCGCAGCGCTCGAAATGTATTTGGCGCGGTCTGCGTTCTTCGGCAGCGCGTGTAAGGCGAGAAACGTTGCGACGATCCGCGGGGAATCAGGCTGCTTTGCGACGTTGTCGATGGCGCGCAATTGTTTGAGCTCGTGCTCGGCCTCGAGGCCGTAGCCGCTTTTGATTTCGCACGTGGTGACACCGAGCGAGGCCATGCGAAGCACACGAGCCGCGAGCTCGAGCGTGAGATCGATTTCGTGCGCCGCAGCGACCGCATGATGGGACGATGCGATGCCGCCGCCCGCAGCAGCGATTTCGCGATAGTCGCCGCCGCACATTTTGATCGCGTACTCGTCGTGGCGGGATCCGGTCCACGCGGCGTGGGTGTGGGCGTCGACGAGGCCGGGCGTGATGACGTGCGCGCCGAAATTTTCGTCGGTCACCGATTCGCCGAGGCGGGCGCGCGGAACGATGGCGGAGATTTTTCCGTCGTCGATCACGATCGCGACGTCGAGCAAAACGCCGAGGGGATTCTCCGTGGTGCTCTTGGCGGGATCGCAGGTGACGACGCGGTCGGCCGAGACGACGCGGCGATTGCCCGAGGGCGAGGCTCCCTTCGGGCTCACGTGAGCTCTCGGTCCGCCATGGCCCGCGCGAATGCGATCGCCTCGCGACTCGGAAATGCAGACGTGAGATCCGCTTTGGCCCGCGGTTTCGGTGGATACGTTCTTCGAAGCCTGATCACGCGCGCGCTGGCCTCCTCACAACGCACGCGAAAATCGGAATCGGTCTCCGCGAGCTTCACGAGTGCCTCGTGCGCGCGCGTTTGGAGATTTTCGTCGGAGCAAATGAGCAATGCATCGCAACCGGCGTCGATGGCTTGCGTGGCCGACTGTTCGATTGACATACGAGCGGACAACGCCTTCATCTCCAAGTCATCCGAGAACAAAACACCCGTAAACTGCAGCTTTTTACGCAAAATATCCGTGCAGAATGCACGTGACAACGTCGCCGGGTTTTCGGGATCGATCGCCGGATAAACGACGTGCGCGCTCATCATCGCGGCAACTCCCGCGCTCGCCGCTGCCACGAACGGCGCGATGTCCACGCGCTCGATTTCTTTTTCAGAGCGATCGACGGTTGGAAGCTCGAAGTGCGAGTCGACTGCGGTGTCGCCGTGTCCGGGATAATGTTTTGCGCACGCGAAGACGCCCGCGCGTTGCAACGCGGTGATGAAGCGAACACCGAGCCTGCTCACGATTTCTGAATTCGATCCGAATGCGCGGTCGCCGATGACGGGATTTTTCGGGTTCGTGTTCACGTCCAGCACCGGCGAAAATCCGGTCGAAAATCCGAGGGACTTGAGCTCCGTGGCTTGGGCGGCTGCGGCGAGGTCGATGAGCGTCTCGTCGTTCGCGTCGGCCAGCTTGCGCAGCGGCGGCACGGTGACGAATGGAGATTTCAAACGCGCGACGCGGCCGCCTTCTTGATCGATGGCGATGATGGGCTGAAAGCTGCACATGGAAATGATCGCGCGCGTGAGCTCCGCGACGTCGAGGACGTCTTCGGTCAGGTTGCGTTTGAACAGAATGGCGCCGCCGCGTTCGCCATGCGCGAGCGCTTTGGAAAATGTGCTGCTCAGCTCGGGCCCGGAAAATCCGCCGATGATCAAACCGCCGCAGACCGTCGAGAGCGACATCGCTCGTTCGGGATAGCACGCCGCGCGCGAGGGCGTGCGATACTCGATGCATGCGAGTGCTTCTTTTCGGCTCGATTGCGAGCTCCATTGCGATGTCGGGGGCGATGTCCGGCGCGACCGTTGTTGGTTGCGGGTCGCCGCAAAATACCGGGGCGAATTCGACGACCGTCACGACGACGCCACCGACCGACTCGTCCACAACGTCACCGAGCGAGACCGCGGCCGCCACCAGCGCAGCGCCGGCACCCGCCGCCAACACCGCAGCGCCTGCACCAACGGGAAAATTGCTGACGATGGCGGAGGCTCGCAAATACATGCTCGAGCTCATCAATCGCGATCGCGCGACGCAACATCTCGCGCCGGTCACGCTCGACGAAGGCGCGCCGCAAACCGCAGGGCAAATGCATTCCGACGACATGGCCAAGCACGGCTACCTCGGTCATTGGGGAACGGACGGCTCGGTCCCCGAAGAACGTATGACGCGGGCAGGCGGCTCCGATTTCGACATGGAGAACGCTCTGTGCTTCACCGACACGAAAGAGCGCACGCTCGACGGCAAGCCCATGATCGAAGCGGCGCAGGTCGAAAAATCCGAGTCGATGTTCTTCAACGAGGTGCCGCCCAACGATGGACATCGGGTGAACATTTTGAAGCCGTTTCACAAGCGCGTCGGCATCGGCGTTTCGCAGCCGCTGTCGACCGCGACTGAGATTGCGGTCCCGTGTTTTTCGCAAGAGTTCATCGATCCGTACGGCACGTATGCGCCTATTCCGAAGACCACGCATGTTGGTTCTACGCTGCACGTTTCCGGGGAAATTCACGCTCCGGCGAAGTTCGCGGGCGTTGGCCTGAGTCGCATCGAAGCGCCGAAGCCAATCACCGTGGCCGAGCTCAATACGCGACGCAGCTATCCGATTCCGCAGCCCTACCAAATGTATTGGCCGAAGGGTTACAAGACGCCGATCGTCGTCGCGGTAGATGGAAACAAATTTTCGATCGACGTCCCCGTGAGCGACGGCGGCAAGCCCGGGCTCTACGAGGTGAGCGTATGGGCGAACGTTCCAGGCGCCCCGGATCTCGTGATGGTCAGCCTACGCACGATGCTGGTGACGAAATAGGTTCACGACAATTTGGTTTAGAAGAAAAACAGAAACGATCGACACTTTACGGAGTCGTCGCAGTCGTCGCGCCGCCGACCGCAAATGTGCTCGACGTTGCGCGCACGTTGCCGGTCCATGATCCGGAAAACGAAACGGGCTGAGCGTCGTCACCAACTGCGGCTTTCGCGCTCGCGGCAAGATCGATGGTGGCGAGATGCGATGCGTCCGGTGATGCGTTCTTCGCGGACTGCCACAAACTGCTGAGCGCCGATGCGCAGAGCTGACCGGTGCAACCCGCGTCGCAGCCCGAGTAACATGTTCCAGCTCCGACGAGCGACGACGCAAAGCCTGCGCAATCGATCTGTGACGCGAGCGCGGAGGGAACGTCAGTCGCGCCCGAAACGGCAGCAGCGGCGTTCGCGTCTGCGGCTGCTGCGATCAGATTGGAAGGGGAAATCAGCACAGTTCCGGAGAGGTGCACGACATCGGTGGAGTCGACGACGAAACCGAACGGCACGCTCGACGACAGGCCTGCGCTCTTGGCGTCGATGCTCGCGAAGCTCGTGAGTGTCATCGATGCGAGGCCCACGCTCGGGCCGGCTCCGATGTGCGCCGACAAATTTCCGAAGGCGTTCGGCGCGGCGGCGGAGAGCCACGTGCTCGCGCGCACGTGCAGGGAAGGCGTGTGCGACGAAAGCCAGCTGGTGGTGACCGTCGGCCAGTTGTTCGTTTGTCGGCCGGTTGCGAATTGCGCGGCGTTCGTTCCGTTGGGCCCGCCAGGCGTTGCGGATTGCATCGCATCGAGCAAAGCGCCGGCTTCGTTGCCGCTCGCAAAAAAAGAATTGCTCACGTCGGTGGTTCCTGTCGCGAGCATCGCGTTCCATCCGCTGCTCGTGGCGCTAGTGGCGTCGAGCGTGAATTGCACGTCGAGATTCGCGTCGGCCAGCGCCATCGGCAAATCGTAGAGCGACATCGACACCTGCCGCGTGACGGTTGCAGTGAGCGCCGGAACGTCGACGCAGCCGCTCGCGTAATGGCCGATGCGACTCACGACGGCGAGCGCCGCACCCGCTGGAACGCTGGAAATCACGAACGGCGCGCCAACTCCGCCGACCACGAGCGGTGAGCCGTCGGCGAGCGGAGCATCAGCGAGCTGCGTGCACGAAGTGCCCAAAAATACGCTGCCCACGACCGAGGCGACCGAACGATTTCCGGAATAGCTCGGGGTCACCGTGATGTCGGCGAAACCGCCGGCGCTCACGGCAACGTCGAGTCGCGCATCATTTCCGCTCGAGGTATGCGCGTGAATCGAAAACGTCGC
>JBDTFL010000175.1:0-3433 GCA_039937955.1 Polyangiaceae bacterium
TTATTATGGCTCTATTTCGGTTCGAAATCGACGAAGTGGCGCAAATCCTCGAGCGGAATGGTTTGCCGGCTCGCGTGTGAAAGTACCCTTCGCAAATGACAATCGGTGCATGCTCGACGCGTGAAAATTTACCGCTACGCGATGTTGCTGTTGGTGATGTTGGCGGCGAGCAGCTGCGGCGTTCCGCAGTCGCCCGACGCGTTCAACGCGACGCCGGAAGCGGTATTTTTAAGGCAGATCGTCAAGCAGCTCGCTGCGCGTGACATCGCAGCTGTGGAGGCGGAGCTCGACACGAGCTTGATGAAACCGGACACCCACGACCTGCTCGTGACGACCGCCAACCTGCTCCCGAATGAAGCGGCTACGTCGGTTACCCCGGTTTCCTGGCGCTTCTTCACGATGAACGGAAATCGAAAAGCGACCGTGGCGGCGGAGTACCAATTCCCCTCGAAACGAATGCTCGTATCGGCAATCTTCGTCGGCGACGCGGCCCACCTGAAGATAGCGGCCTTCCATTTTACGCGGCTTGCTGCACCACTCTCGGTGACCAACGCGTTCACGTTCGCCGACAAACCAATCGCCAGCTACATGTTCCTCGGCGCAGAGCTCCTCGCGCTCGGCATATCGATCTTCGCGATCGTGCAATGCCTTCGCACGCGCGATCTCCGCCGAAAATGGCTCTGGATCGTCCTCATGCTTGTCGGCGTTTGCCAATTCACCCTCAATTGGACGACCGGCACGATCGATGTCCAACTCTTAAGATTCGACATTCTCAGCGCCGGCTATGCACGCGAAGGCTGGGTCGGACCTTGGATGTTGTCGGTCTGCATTCCGGTCGGCGCGATCGTCTTCTTGTTGAAGCACCGGCGACCAAGCGCGTGATTACTCGGCAGGAGCTGGCTCGCCCGGACCCGACAAGGCCGCGACAGCTGAAACGTCGTCGGATGAAAACGGCGGCGCCTCTTCCTGCTTCTTGTCTTTGCGGTGATCTTTCGCGATGAGCACGTAGACCGACGGCACGACGAAGAGCGTGAAGAACGTTCCGATCGTCATGCCTCCAACCAGCACGATGCCGATCGAATTTCGAGCGACCGCGCCGGCGCCGGTAACGAGCGTGAGCGGAAAGTGACCGACGACCGTCGCGACGCTGGTCATCAGGATCGGACGCAGTCGTGTGATGGCAGCTTCGTGTACGGCGTCGATCTTCGCGAGGCCCTTCGCCTGCTGAGCGTTCGCAAACTCGACGATCAAGATTCCGTTCTTCGAGACGAGACCGACCAACGTCACGAGGCCGACTTGGGAGTAGATGTTGAGCGTCGTCGTCCAACCTTCGGTGAGCTTGAAATGCATTCCGGGCGGACCGGTGAATTTCAAGAACGTGAAGATCATCGCGCCGAACATGGCGAGCGGAACGGAGCCGGCGAGGATGACGAACGGATCGCGGAACGAATTGAACTGCGCCGCCAAAACCAGGAAAATCAGCAGCAAGGCGAGTCCCATCGCGGGAAGAAATTTGCCGCCTTCTTGTCGCAATTGCCGTGACTCACCGGTGTAATCGATGCGCGCGCCTTCGGGCAGGATCTTCGCGGCTGCCGCTTCCAGTGCCTTCAATCCGCCGTCGACGCCGCGCGGAGCCATGGTGGAGAGCTTCACCGAGTTGAGCTGATTGAAGCGATTGAGCGTGCGCGGCTCGACCCCTTCCTTGATCGTCGCGATCGCGCTGAGCGGTATGAGCTGACCGTTCGCGCCGGTGACGTAAATTTTCTCGAGCTGTTCTGGATTGAGTCGCGACGACCGTTGGACCTGCGCGATGACTTTGTAGCTGCGGCCATCGATGTTGAAGCGATTGACGAAATTGCCGCCGACCATCGACGAGAGATCTGCGCCGACCTGTTGCATGCTCAAACCCATCGACGATGCTTTGTCGCGGTCGATCACGATCTCGGTCTTCGCCTGATCGATTCGAACATCCATGATCGGGGGAAACGCCAATTGCCCGCTTTTCATCGCCTCATCGGAGATTTGCTGGGCGTACTTGATGAGCTCGTCGTGCGGCGCCGTGCTCGCGATCACGAACTCGACCGGAAAAAATCCCGCGCTGGGAAGCGCTCCCGGCAAAAAGGCCGGCGCGCGAATTCCGGTGATCTGAGAAAGCTTGCCCGCGATCTCTTCTTGGATCGGAAAGATGCTGCGCTTTCGCTGGTCCCACGGCTTCATCAGCGCACCGCCAAACCCGCCGGACGACAGCGTGATCTGAAAGCTCGAGTCGAACTCGGGTGTGCTCTTGAAGTCGTCGAACACTTGCTTGGTGTACGTGGACACTTGCTCCAGCGTCGCGTTTGCCGGCGCATCGATCGCGGTGAAGACGACCCCTTGATCTTCGTTGGGCGCGAGCTCCTTGGGCGCGAACATGTACATCGGAACGACCAGCAAGCTGAGTACGGCCCAAACGGTATAGACCGCGCCCCGCGCATTGAGCGTGCGGGTCAACGTGCGTGAATAGGCGTTTTTTGTGGCCTCGAATGCGCGGTCGATCGCGCGCACGAAGAAATTCGGGTTGTGTTCCGCCTTGAGCAAGCGCGACGCCATCATCGGAGAAAGCGTGAGCGCGACGATGCCGGAGATGAAGACGGCGCCGGCCAACGTGAACGCGAACTCGCGGAAGAGCGAGCCGGTAAGACCGCCTTGAAATCCGATCGGCGCGTAGACCGCCGCCAACGTGATGGTCATCGCGATGATGGGACCGACGAGCTCGCGCGCGCCGACGAACGCCGCCTGCATCGGTGTTTTGCCGAGTCGAATATTTCGTTCGACGTTCTCTACGACGACGATTGCGTCGTCGACGACGAGACCGACCGCAAGAACGATCGCCAGCAGTGTCAGTAAGTTCAGCGTGAAGCCGAACACCTGCATCAAAAATACAGCGCCGATGAGCGACACCGGAATGGCCACGAGCGGAACGACGACCGTTCGCAACGAGCCTAAAAATAGGAAGATCACGAGGATGACGATGAGCACCGTTTCGGCGAGCGTGTGCTCGACATCGTGAATGGCGTTGTCGATGTAGGTCGTCGAGTCGAACGCAATGTTCGCCTCCATGCCGCTCGGCAGCTCACCTCGGACGATCGCCATCTCGTCGCGAACCTTGGCGATGACATCGAGCGAGTTCGCGTTCGGCAAAACCCACACGCCCATGAACACGGCTCGCCGGCCCGAAAAACGGACGTCCGATTCGTAGTTGTCGGCACCGAGCTCGACGTCTGCGACGTCTTGAAGGCGCACCAAAGCCCCATTTTCTTGCCGGATCACGAGCTTCTTGAACTCGTCAACCGACCGCAGATCGGTCGATGCGGTGATGTTGAGCTGAACGAGCGCGCCTTTGGTTTGTCCGACCGCCGATAGATAGTTGTTGCTCGCGAGCGCGGTGCGCACT
>JBDTFL010000176.1:0-11239 GCA_039937955.1 Polyangiaceae bacterium
TTCACAAAAATCGGCTAAAACGGCCTCGGCACTGCAAATTGGGGCGGAGCTCGAGCTCATCAACCGCGCGCAACAGGCTTTGCAAGCAGAAGACGCAAACGAAGCGCTCGCGCTTTTGAACGAGCACGCTCGACGTTTTCCGAACGGCGCGCTCGCAGAAGAACGTGATGCGGCACGCGTGCTCGCATTGTGTGGTGCGGGTCGCCAAGAAGATGCGGCAACTGCGGGTGCTGCATTTTTGAGCGCGCATCCGGATTCACCGCTCGCGACGCGCGTTCGTTCGTCTTGCGCGAACGGCATCAACACTTCGGAATAAAAAATTGCCGACGCGTCACGAAGGCGCAAGCAGTCGGCCACTCATCTTGATCAGAAGACGTTGAACGATGCGGCGAAAGTCGCGCGGGGAGAACCTCATGACTTTTCGATTTGGTGCAGTCACAACTCTTTCACTTACCGCGATTGTGCTCGTTGCTTGCGGCGGCAAGACGATTTCGATCGGCAACGAATCGGCCGCGCAAACGGTCGTTCCGAGCGCAGTTACCGTTGCGACCAGCGAATGCTCGCAAGGTTTCGAGCACGGAAACATTTGTTGCACCGGCGGCTGCAACGGCAGCGAGGCGTCCTGTGAGTCGTGGCCGGACGATCCGTTTCATCCCTGCGAAAGCGGATGGACGACGTACCCGAATGCAGCAACGTGTTGCTCGCTCGACAATCCGTCCGACTGCACCGGCAGCTGCGGAAGCGGAAGCGTCGGCAATCAAGGCGAATGTCAGATCGCTCCCAGACAGACGCCGGTTGCGGTAGACGCTGGATTCGGCGACGACGCGGGAATTTCTTGGTGCGAATCGCGCTGCCCGCCCGGATACACAGGCATCTCGCCGTACGACGAAAAAGGATGCTGTCGCTACAACAGCGATGGGAGCAACGACTGCTTCGGCGAATCGAATGCGTCGCCGAGCTCGACTCCCTATGAGGATGCGAGCCTTCCGCCGATTCTTCTTCCGGACGGCGGCACCTATGATGCGGGTCCCGACGATGCCGGCGTGTCGGTCGACGCTGGTTATCCCGAGGTCGATGCTGGAGCTCCGAGCACGTGCGCATTCGATTGCCCGGACGGTTGGTTCGTTGCCGACGCTGTCGAAGGCGTGTGCTGCAACAATTCGTCGAGCGGCGGAGAAGAGTGTTTTGCAGCCGTTTTCCCGGACGACAATGGTGGCAGCGGCGGCAGCGACATAGCGCCGACTACCGGAAACGGGACACCGACGCCGATCACCGACGCGAGCGTTGCGCCTTCACACTGAGCCACCTAGACGCCTGCGCGTAGCTCGGCTTTGGACTAACTGCGCCAGCCGCCGCGTTTCGTGGCGGCGAGCGTCTCGATATCTTGTTCTTTTTTGAGCAGCACGCCGGCGAACGGTAATTCTCGGGCGAAACGCTCTTTGCCGACGCCGGCCTGTTGCAAGACTGCGATCCAATCCACCAGCTCACTGGTCGACGGGCGTTTGCGCAGCCGCGGTACCTCGCGCAATTCGTAGAAAGCGACGACCGCCTGATCGATCACCGATTGCTCGAGCTTGGGGTGATGCACGCTCACGATGCGCTTCATCAATTCCTGATCCGGAAAATCGATGAAGTGAAAAACGCAGCGCCGCAAAAATGCGTCGGGCAATTCTTTTTCGTTGTTGCTGGTGATGATGACGACCGGACGTTCCGTGGCGACCACTTCGTCGCCGGTTTCGGTCACGGTGAATCGCATGCGATCGATCTCGTGCAAGAGATCGTTCGGAAACTCGATGTCCGCTTTATCGACCTCGTCGATCAAGAGCACGACGCGTGAGCTGCCCGCAAACGCGCGACCGAGCGGACCCATCTTGATGTAACGGCGGATGTCTTTGACATCGCCGTCGCCAAAGCGTGCATCATACAATCTTTGCACCGTGTCGTAGATGTACAGGCCGTCTTGCGCGCGCGTCGTGGATTTCACCGGCCAATGAATCAGCGGTAATTCCAGGGCTTGCGCGACGGCCTCGGCCAGCAAGGTCTTGCCGGTGCCTGGCTCACCTTTGATCAAGAGCGGACGTTCGAGCGCAAGCGCGGCATTCACTGCAGCCTCGAGAGATTCGTTGGTGAGATACGATGGCGTGCCGGTGAAACGGCGAAAGCTGGGTTCTTTCACGAGTCGCCGAAACGTACCGCAAATCAGCGCGCGATGGTGACCGGTGCGCTCAACGTGAATTCGCTCGCGGCGGAGCACGACGATGCGCCGCACGACAGCACGCCGATCGATTCTTCGTTGCTGATCAAAAAAAATGTGAAGCGCCCGGCATGAATGTCGGCGGGCAGATCGACTGCGATCGAGCCGTCGGTTTGCAGGCGCGGCGTGAGCAAAACGGTATGCCCGAGGTTCGCAGTGCCATCGTCGATCGACGCCACCAAGAAATTCGAAGGGTCGTATTTTCCGGTGCCGCGCTGCACCGCGGGCGCGACCCGCACGACGATCGAATCTCCCGGATGCGCGACCGTCGGCGGAGGCTTCACCCATGTGAAGTCGACCATCACATTCGGAGCTTCCATCTTCAACGTCGTCGCGCCGTCGGTGACCTCGATGACGTTCGACTTTTTCGTGACGTCTTTGCCGCGCGTGATGGCGAACGTCGCGGCTTCGCAGTAGTCGGTTTTGTCGACCGGACCGAAATCACCTTTGTGCTGACCACTCGTTCGCGTGCCCGCAACCGTGAGCCGCTGCGGTACGCCGTCGACCTTCGCCGTGAGATTCGCGATCACGAGACACGCGTGATCCGCAGCCTCGTTCGAGACCGACAACACGTAATTCTGTTCCCACACGTACGTCTGCAGCGTCGGGTGCGCGACCTCGGCGAGCTTGCCTGGACGAAGGTCGTGCGTGTAGCGATCACACGAAGCACACGACACAGCCAAAAATAAGAGTAAAAGCGACCAGGCTTGGTCGCGTCCAGCACGGCGGTGATCGATCACAAATCGAGCATGATTCCCAGGCCACCCGTTGCAGCGAAGTCGAAATAGGTTCCGGAGACCGACTGGGTCTGGTTGGCGTTGTTGGTCTGCGACACCGATCCTGGAATGAACGTGAGGTCCGGCGAGAGCTCGACGAAAAATGTCTCGTTGATGCGGTACAGGAACGGACACGTGGCGTTCAAAACGACGCCCGAAAACGTTGAGTTTCCGGCGCCGCCGATATCGCCGTGCCGTGATGCGTAACCGATTCCGGCGCGCGGCCAGATTCCGAAACGATCGCCGAGCGCGAACATCCAGCCGAGTCGCGGCAAGAGTGTGATGTCGGTCGTCGAGCCCAAGTCTTGAGTTTGGGTGACGGCGCCGTTGACGGGCACACTGGCGGATCGACTTGTCGATGCGATCTCGACGAGACCGCCGATCGAAAGATGATTGATGACGAAATAATCGGCCTGCGGCGCAAGCCAAAATGTCGTTGCGTGGATCGTCTCGGTTGCCGTCACCCCGCCGGGCAGGGTCTCATTGACCGCGAGCGACTGAATCGAAAATCCGACGTCGCCCGCGTAGCTCACGCCGTCCGACACGTCGCCGCGGAGGCCAGTGATGTTGTCGAAAACCAGCTGACCTTTGCCTCCGGTTGGGCTCAAGAGCGTCGATTGCGCGTTGGCGTGCGGCGCAAAAAAGAATGCGCCCGCAGCGAGATTCGAAGCCAAAAACAAGGCCAGTTTGTGTTTTTGATTGCGCGCCATTCGAAGCCTCCGGGTACCTTTCGTCGAGTACCGGCGCTAACGTTACCAGCGTGCTGCTCCATGCCCCAAATGTTCCGTTACCGACCGACGCCTCTTTGACGAAAGCGGCCATCGAGCTCGAGCGTGCGCTCGGTCCGTCGAAGGCCACGCGCGACCGTGAAGCGTGCGCCACTTATGCAAGCGACGAAAGCGAAGCCGTCGGAAGGCAGCCCGACATTCTGGTGATCGCGGTGAGCCGTGACGACGTGATGCGGACACTCGAGATCGCGGAGAGGTGCGGCGTGCCGGTGACACCACGTGCGGGAGGGACGGGAAGAACGGGCGGCGCCGTTCCGGTGGCCGGCGGAATTTTGCTCGCGACGCA
This sequence comes from Polyangiaceae bacterium, assembly GCA_039937955.1. Taxonomy (GTDB): domain Bacteria; phylum Myxococcota_A; class Polyangia; order Polyangiales; family Polyangiaceae; genus JAICXU01. Next base: position 4,105 of record JBDTFL010000176.1, read on the forward strand.
TGCGATGAACCAAGTGAAAGAGATCGATCGCGAAAATCTGATCGCGGTGGTGGAGCCGGGCGTCGTCACCGGACAGCTCCATGAGCTCGTCGAGAAAGAAAATTTGTTTTATCCGCCCGATCCGAACTCGCTCGCCAGCTGCATGATCGGCGGGAATTTAGCGGAAAACGCCGGTGGTCCGCGCGCCTTCAAGTACGGCGTCACGCGCGAGTACGTGCTCGGCGTGGAAACATGTTTGATGGGCGGCCGCGTGATTCGCAGCGGCAAGCGCACCGTTAAAGGAGTGACGGGTTACGACGTCACGGCGCTCTTGGTCGGCAGCGAAGGCACGCTCGGCGTTTTCACCGAAGCCACGTTGCGGCTCGTTCCCAAGCCGCGCGACATCGCGACGGTGCTCGCGCTGTTCGACGACGTTCAACGTGCGGCTTCGGCCGTGAGCGCGCTCATCGCGGCAGGCTTGGTTCCGCGCTGTTTGGAATTGATGGACGCTGCAACGCTCGATGCGGTGCGTGCGCAAAGCGTCAGCATCGATCCGCGCGCGCGCGCCATGCTGCTCATCGAAACCGACGGCGACACGGCCACGACTGAAGCATCCCTCGAAAAAATAGGCGAATTGCTCTCCGCGCACGAAGGGGTGGTCGACCTCGTCGTCGCGCAAGATGCGTCGCAACGCGCACGGCTTTGGGAGGCACGCCGCATGCTCTCGCGCGCCACACGGAAGATTGCAAAGTACAAGCTTTCGGAGGACGTCGTGGTGCCGCGATCCAAGATCGTGGAGCTGCTCAAACGCGTGGACGCGATCGGCAAAAAAGAAAATGTCATGCACCTCACGTACGGACACGCCGGAGATGGAAACCTGCACGTGAATTTTTTGTGGAACGACGATGACGAGCGACCGCGCGTCGACAGCGCGATCGAAAGCTTGATGCGCGCCACGATCGACCTCGGCGGAACTTTGTCCGGCGAGCACGGGATCGGCATCTCGAAAATTCCATTCATGCATCTCGAGCAAAGCGCGGATCTGATCGATTTGCAGCGGGATTTAAAGCGTGTTTTCGATCCGAAAGAGCTTCTGAATCCGGGAAAAATATTTCCGACGAAGGGCCACACGGCTTGCTGAGATGAAAAGGTCGGCGATCGTTCTCATCGGCGTCACGATCGCCGGGTGCACCTCCGAGACGAGATCTCAAGGATCCGTCGCGATCGTGTCGGCCGCTGCGTCGCAAGACGACAATCAAAATTTGTACGACGCCAACGTCGTCACCAACCTCGCCGATCTCAGTGTTTTGGCGACGGCGTTCTGCTCGGGGATTTTGCTGACTCGCACGCGCGTGCTGACCGCTTCGCATTGCGTGGTTGGCCTCCCGAATCTTTCCGTCGGACCTTCGCCGCCGGTGCAGGTGGGATCGGTACTGTTCGGCACGACCACGGGCTCAGCGCTCGCCTCGGATACGCCGCCGGTCGTTCCCATCAGCGAGCTCGGTCACTACACGGATCCGGACAGCATTACCGATGTCGGCGCCGACATCGCGATCGTCGCGATCGACGAAGCGCCGCTCAACTTGGAGCTTCACGAAGCGGGTCGAGTGACGTCGACGGGGTCGGATCCGAACCAGATCGCGAATCATGAGATCGACGGATCGGATTGGGGTGATCTTCTCGGCACGAACATCGTTCGTCCATCGTTCGTGCAGCCTTTCGACGGTGCGATCGCGTTTGCTGCTTGGGGAACGGCTCCCGACCGTGAGCTGCGCACGTTCACGGCGACTCTCGCGCTCGGTGCAGATTCGTTTTCGGTGCACGGGAGCGGAGCTAGTCCCGGCGACTCGGGCGCACCTCTTTTTTCGGTTCGTGCCGACGGCTCACGCGACCCATTCGGCATTCTTTCGGGTGGCGACGGATCGGACAACGCGTTTTTCGTCGATCTCACTTCACCGCGGAATTCAGCATGGATCGTGAATCAGCTCACCGATCACACGCACGATGCACAACCGAATTGGAAAAAGATGCATCCGCCGCTCGACGGCCGTTTCTCGTGGTGGATCGGCGAGGACGACTACTCGGGTCCCTGCGCGCCACAAATCGATGCCGACTGTGATCATTGGGTCGACGCCAGCGACAATTGCCCATCTCGTTTCAATCACGATCAAATCGACACCGACGACGACGGCACCGGCGACGCATGTAGCGATTGAAATCGCGATTTTCGGAAACCTCCAGCCTTCGCGCATGTCCTTCTTGCCGGGCTGGTAAAGTTCCTAGCGATGGTCACCTCCGATCCCGATTTCGACCTTCCGGATTTGTTGCATCCGGCTGCGCCGGCCAGGCAGGCGCGTGTCGACACGCCCGACGTGAAGCGCGCCATGGCGTTTGCGTTTGCGACCGGCGTTTCGGGAGGCCTCTTCGCAGACGCGCTCGAAAAGCGAAAGCGCACGCCGTCCACCTGGGTGCCGTCGGCGTTCGTGAATGATTTGTTCGTGGCGGATTTCGTCGCGCATTGCATGCAGCCTCGCGGTGACGAGCTGCTCGTGTCCGCGCAACATCTCGTGAATTTGCTCGCGAGCCCTCCGACCGATCCGGTGGTCGTCGATCATCGCCGCGCGATTTTGGCGGAGCTCGCTGCCTCGCCGGCGCTGCGAAAAGAAATGGAGCGCGTGTATGCGGCGCTACGAAAATTTCGTTCGTTGCTCGAGGGCGTGAGCGGCGTCGGCAAATGGGACACGAACCGCCGACAGCTCGACATCTTGGTGGCCGTCAAAGAGACGATCGATGCGCTCGCCGAAGGATTTTACTCGTCGAAATCGCCGCTCGCCCAGCTCGGAAAATTCGGAGCAAAAATTCGCGCGACCGAGCCGTACCAATCGCTCGCCGACCTTCTTCGCTACGATGAAAGCTCGGCCACGCTCGATCTGCGCGTGAAGGTCGGCGCTGACGGCCGCATTCGCAAGTTGGAAGTGTCCGCCATCGCCGAGGACGAGAAAAATCCTTTCGTGAGCTCGCCACTGCGTCGCGCGCTCGCACGAATCGAGCTGTTTTTCCGGGGCTTCAAGGTGTCGGAGGGTGAGGTCATGGCGCGTCTCATCGACGCCGTCTTCGAAGGTTTGCAAGACGTCGCTCTTTCGTTCGTACCGCTGCTCGGTGATTGCGAATTTTATTTGGGAGCGTTGGCGTTCGCTGATCTCGCTCAAGCGTCGGGTCTCGACGTGTCGCTGCCAGAAATGGTCTCCACGAACGAGCCACGCGTGCTGATTGGTCTCTTCAACCCACTACTGCTCGCGCATCGCATCAAGCCGGTGCCATGTGACATCACGCTCGATCGTCACGACGTCACCGTGCTCGTCACCGGACCGAACTCGGGCGGTAAAACGCGTCTGCTCCAATCGCTCGGGCTCGCGCAAATTCTCGCGCAAGCAGGGCTGTTCGTTCCGGCTCGCGTTGCGACGATCACCGCGGTGCCGGGCATGGTGGTTTCGCTCTTGGAAGAGACGAAGGTCGATCAACGCGAGGGCCGCCTCGGCACGGAGCTCGTGCGCATTCGTGAATTGTTCGAAGCGCTGCCCAGCGGCGCGATGGTGATTTTGGACGAGCTCTGCTCCGGAACCAACCCGTCCGAAGGCGAAGAGATCTTCGAGCTGGTCGTGAGCATGCTCACGAAATTGGAGCCGCAGGTTTTCATCACGACCCATTTTTTGGAACTCGCCGCGCGCCTCGACCGCGAGAAGAAACAAGACGATCTCCGCTTTTTACAAGTGGATTTGGGCGCGGACCAAGAGCCCACGTATCAATTCGTTCCGGGTGTTGCTCGTACATCGCTCGCGCGGCAAGCTGCAGAACGGCTCGGCGTTACGCGTGAGCATCTGCTCGCGTTGATTGATCGCAAACCGACGCGCACGACGCACACCGAAAAAATTTGATCGCGATGCCCACTTTTCTAACCAACAAAAAAATGGCGCCGGCGCTCCGTTCGCGAATCGAAGCGAGCCTGGGTCGCAAGCGCGCTGGTGATCATCAGCGCAGCACCTCGCGCATGATGGCGCTCGCGCGAGTTGGTCTGATGGCGTCGTTCGCGCTCATTCTTTTGGTGATCTTGGTGAGTCGCTAGGGTCGGGGCTCGACTGTCACGGAGGAAGCCTTAACGTGAGCGGCCATGTCGAACACGATCTCTGCAAAAGCATCCGGCACGTTCAAAATCGGCGGTGAAACGGCAGTACATCGACTCGGCTTCGGCGCGATGCGCATCACGGGTCGCGGAATTTGGGGTCCGCCCGCAGATTTGGATGCGGCCAAAGCGACGCTCAAAAAACTTCCTGAGCTGGGCATCGACTTCGTGGACACGGCGGATGCGTATGGTCCGTTCATCAGTGAGGATCTGATCCGCGAGACGCTGCACCCCTACAAAAATATTTTGATTGCGACCAAGGGTGGGCTCACGCGTCAAGGACCGGACATTTGGTTGCCGGTCGGTCGTCCCGAATATTTGCGGCAGTGCGTGCTCATGAGCATGCGTCGTCTCGGCGTGGAGCGCATCGATCTATGGCAGCTGCATCGCATCGATCCGGCAGTGCCGCAGAACGAGCAGCTCGACTGCATGGCGGCGATGCAGAAAGAGGGGCTCATTCATCACCTCGGTTTGAGCGAAGTCTCGGTCGCAGAAATCCAAGCCGCGCAAAAGCATTTCAAAGTCGCGACCGTGCAAAATCAGTACAACCTGGTGGATCGTCAGAGCGAAAAAGTGCTCGATTTCTGCACTGAAAACGACATTGGCTTCATTCCGTGGTTTCCACTCGCGGCGGGCTCACTCGCAAAACCGGGCTCGGTACTTTCGAACATCGCGGAGAAATTGAAAGCCGCGCCGTCGCAAGTGGCGCTCGCGTGGGTGCTCAAACGATCCAAGGTGATGTTGCCGATTCCAGGAACCGGCAATCCGCATCACCTCGTCGAAAATGTCGCCGCGGCGGGGCTCGAGCTGTCGGACGAAGATTTCAAAGAGCTCGACAAAGCCGGACGCGCCGCGAAGAAAAACTAAAATCCGAGCTACGCGCAGCCCTCCAACTCAGCCCAAACGCGAGTCGATGATTTCTCCGCAGCGCAGGGCCATCGCCATGATGGTCATCTGCGGATTCACGCCGAGCGCGCTCGGGACTGCGCTGCCGTCGGCGATGTAGAGAGATTCGATCTCGTGTGTTTCGTGATCGGGGCGGCACACGCTCGTTTTTGGGTCGACGCCGATGCGACAGGTGCCGAGTGGATGGTAAGCGGTGACCTCGAATTCACTCGGTGAAAACCGGGTGTTTCGCAATTTCGCGAGATCGCTGGTGGTGCGTACCTCGTCGAATCCGGGGAGCATCGGTGCAACGCGTTTTGCGCCCGCTGCCAAAAAAATCTCGCAGAGGATCGAAACGGCGCGTCCCATTTTTTGCGCGTCGAAATCGTTCATGTCGTACGTAATGAGCGGCGAGCCGCCCATGCCCGCGCGAACCGTGCCGCGCGAGGTGTCCTCGATCATGAAACCGAACGTTGCAGCGTGGCGATAGCGCTCCATCATTTCAGTGAAGCGCGCGCCCACCCACGGCACGCCGAGCGCGGTGAGATCGAGCGGCATCGATGCGCCTTCGAACATGATGCCTTCGTCTTTGAACTCGTCGACTGCGTAGCCTTGAGGAATGCCGCTGCCCATGTCGATGGTCTCGTCGAACACCGCCATGACTTTGCTGGCGGGGTGGATCGACAAATTCTTTCCGACGTATGACGTCTTTTTGAGCAAGCCTGCGCGTTTCAAAATCACGGGCGTCATCAACGCGCCACCAGCCACGACGGTCGCCTGCGCGCGAATGCGAAATCGCCTATTTTTACCGAGTGATCCGCGTACTGCTTTGCATTGACCGCGCTCGATGTCGAACGCGTCCGCGCGCGCGGCGGTGACGAGCACGCCGCCGCGTTTCAAGGTCTCGGGGACGTAGCTGACGTCGGTCGATCGCTTTGCGCCGGTTGGACATCCGAAGCAGCAGACGCCTTGACCGTCGCAATCCGGAGCGTTGCGATTGAGCGGATGATGCGACATGCCGAGCGCGCTCGCGCCGCGCGAGATCACGCGACCGATGCCACCGGTGAGATCCATTTTTGCGGGAGCGACCTGCAACATGGACTCGACACGCGAAAAATATGGATCGAGTGACTCGCTCGAAAATTCCTCGAGCCCCATGTCGTCGCGCCACTTTTTGAAGATGCGATCCGTTGCGCGATAACACGTGCCGGAGTTGATCACCGTGCTGCCACCGACGGCGCGACCGGCCCACACCGGAATGCCGACGTTGCCGAGCGCGACGGTCATTCCTTGATCGCGATACAGCTTGCGCGACATTTCTGCGGGGCGAGCGGTGAATGACGATCGCCTATGAAAATCGCCCTCTTCGAGCAGTACGACGGCGCGTCCGCGTGACGCGAGCTCGTACGCGCACGCTGCTCCGCCGGCGCCGCTTCCGATCACGACGACGTCGCATTCGAGATCCAAATCTTCGGATGCTTCGTTGCCGTCGATGATCTGTTGCGTCCAACGTTGGACTTCGTCGACCTGCGTGAGCGAGCGCGAGGACGGCGTGCGGCTTCCGATCTTTTCGTGCGTCGGCTCGTGATCGAAGTGCGCGATTTTGATCGGCGACAAAAGCGCGCGCACGAAGGACCGACGCGCGTGCGAACGTGAGACGCGCCATTTTTCGAGCAGCGCTTCGGTTTTCGCGCGGGGCAAATGGGAAAGCGTGTGACCGGTGGACGCCAGCGCGCTCACCTCCGCCGCCCAAAGCAAACCCCGCACGCCCCGCGCTTGCAGCGACGATCCGTCGGCGAGCCACTGCTCCAGACGCGCAACCGTGTCGTCGTCACCGCCGCTCAAGGTCGCGCCGGGTGGGATAGCGGCCGCAGCCAAAGCCAAAGCGATCTTTTCTTCGCGCGGCGAGAGCATCGACATGAGAATTCTATAAACGCAGAATTTTCAGAATGCAAGTAAAGGCGACGAATTTCTAGCTGAGCGTCGCGGGATTGTTTGCGATCAGCGCATCAACTTGCGGAGCATCATCGCGAATCGTTCTGAAAGTGATGCGATTGACGAAGCGATGCCGGAATCGATCACACCGAGTGC
>JBDTFL010000177.1:0-7516 GCA_039937955.1 Polyangiaceae bacterium
CTCGTCGATCGGCTTGTACGCGCCGTCGACTTTTGCGCACGGCAAACGGCCGGTCGCGAGTGCGACCTCAGTCACCTCCGGCCGCAACAAATGCTTCACAAGTTGTTCGACCGTGAGCACAGCTCAATACGACCGGACCCGCCGAGCGTTGTCTACTTGTTCTTCTTCCTCGTTTGCGGAAGAGCGCCGGCGTAGACAGCACCTTCGCCGAGCTCGAAGCCGATGCGGAGCAATTGGTTGTATTTTGCAACACGATCGGAGCGGCAAAGGCTGCCGGTTTTGATCTGGCCTGCGTTGGACGCGACCGCGAGGTCCGCGATGAACGTGTCCTCGGTTTCGCCAGAGCGATGGCTGATGACGACGCCGTAATTATTTTTCTGTGCGAGACGAATGGTGTCGAACGTCTCGGTCAGCGTGCCGATCTGGTTGAGCTTCACCAAGATCGCATTTGCCGTCGCGGTGTCGATGCCGCGCTGCAGTCGCGTGACGTTGGTGACGAACAGATCGTCGCCGACGAGCTGCATCTTGTCGCCGAGCTTTTCGGTGAGCTTCTTCCAGCCCTCCCAATCGTCTTCGGCGAGACCATCCTCGATCGAGACGATCGGGTATTTTTTGGCTAATTTCGCGTAGATCTCGATGAGCTCGTCGGTGCTGATCTTCTTTTTGTCGAAGGTGTACGTGCGCGATTTCTTGTCGAAGAACTCACTGGCTGCCGGGTCGAGCGCGAGGCTCACCTCTTTTCCGGGCGTGTAACCCGCGGCTTCGATCGCGGCGGTCACGAGCGCGAGCGCCTCTTCGTTCGAGCCGAGGCGCGGAGCAAATCCGCCTTCGTCGCCGACCGATGTCGTGAGCCCTTTTTTCTTCAGCTCCGCTTTGAGCGAATGAAAAACTTCCACGCCGGCACGCAGTGCTTCCGCGAATGTCGGAAGGCCGCTCGGCACGATCATGAATTCTTGAATCTCGAGACCGCTGTCGGCGTGCACGCCGCCGTTCACCACGTTCATGAGCGGCGTCGGCAGAACACGCGCGCTGACTCCACCGAGATAGCGCCATAGCGGCATCGCGAGAACATCCGCGGCGGCCCGCGCATTTGCGAGCGAAACGCCCAGAATCGCGTTTGCGCCCATCTTGGATTTGTTGGGAGTGCCGTCTGCGTCGAGCAAACACTTGTCGATGGCCGCTTGGTCGAGCGCGTCCAGCCCGATGATGGCTGGGCCCAATTTCTTGTTCACGTTCTCGACGGCCTTGAGCACGCCTTTGCCGAGGTAGCGTTTTTTGTCGCCGTCACGCAGCTCGATCGCTTCGTGCTCGCCGGTGGATGCGCCGCTCGGAACGGCTGCGCGCCCCTGCCCGTTCGTCGTTTGAATTTCGACTTCGACCGTCGGATTGCCGCGAGAATCGAGGATTTCGCGCGCCAGAACTGCGGTGATTTCGCTCATGCGAACCGCGTAACACGACGCGCTCATAAAACCGAGCCTCATCGCCCACTCACTTTCGGATGCTTCGTTGGTGCCTCGTTTTCGCCTGCTTTGTTTCGCTTCTGTCGTCTTCGAATTTCGCCTTCGCGTGCGCGACGTGCTCGGCGGGAGACCCGACGTTAACGGCCAGCGGATCAGAGAAACCATTCGCATCACGGAAACGCATTTCGCTCAATCTGCGCGCGACGAAAATCAGCGCGAACGATGTCGACATCTCCGAACAACGACTGGAGCTCCGCACCGACTTCGCGCTCTCGCAAACGCTCATGCTCACCGCGGCGCTGCCGAGCATTCATCGATCGATTGCGAGTCGTAACGGCGCAGTGTCAAGGGAGCTCACCTTGGGCGACGCCGAGCTTCGCGCGAGCTCGATCGCGTACGACACGGGAATTTCCGCGGTCCGGCGCATGGTGCTCGTTTTCGGTGGGTTGAAATTTCCGACCGCGCCTCTGCAAACCGACGCGCATGGTGCGGCGCTGCCCGTTGCGCTTCAACCTGGTTGTGGATCGATCGCTCCGACCTTGGGCGCGTCGTTCGTGGCATCGAGCTCACCGATCACGTTGACGGCGTCGACCTCGTTTTATCTTCCGTTCTCCGTTCGCGATGGTCCGCACGCTGGCGATTCGTGGCGCACGTCGTTCACCCTGCAATTCCAACCCGCAAAATCCAAAATCGCGACGCGATTCGGCGCTTCTACGCGGCTCGATGAAGCGGGAACGCTCGGCGATCAAGCGACGATCGATCCGAATTCGGGAGGATTGGTCGTCTACGGATCCGGCGAAATCATAGTATCGCCAGCGACCGATCTGGTTTTTGGCGTCGGATTTTTTTCGCCCGCCGTTCAACTTTTGCGCGGCAACCAACGCGAGAGCACCATCGCCATGGCGACGGCGTCTTACGATTTTTGATCAGCTCTCGATGGCGTGAACTTGTTTCCAGAACGCGCGCACTTCGTCGAGCGAGTGAACCTGGCGCGCCGGCGGTAACGCGCGCAAAAGCGATCGGCCATAACCGCGCGTGGCGGCGCGCTTGTCCAAAATCGCGACGATGCCCGCGTCGTCGTGACGCCGAATGAGCCGACCGAACCCCTGCTTGAGCGTGAGCGCAGCGAGCGGCACCGAATAATCGACGAACGGATTTCCGCCTTCACGTTCGATGCGCGAGCTGCGTGCCGCAACGACCGGGTCGCTCGGAACGGCGAACGGAATCTTATCCATCACGACCAAACGAAGCGCGCGGCCGGGCACGTCGACGCCTTCCCAAAAGCTCATGGTGGCGACGAGCACCGAATCGCCGTGCGCACGAAACCTCGACAAAAGAAGGTGTTTCGGCGCTGTGCCTTGCACGAGCACGGGGGCATCGATACGCCCACGCAATGCCGACGCGAACGCGCGCATCGTGCGATTGGAGGTGCACAGAACGAATGCGCCGCCTCCGGTGATCTCGACGAGCGCGCGAATTTTCTCCGAAGCCTCTTCGATGAAATTGGCATCACGCGGATCCGGGATGTCCTTCGGCAAATAAAGCGCGGCGCGATTTTCGAAATCGAACGGCGACGGAATTACGAGCTCGTCGACGTTCTTGGGAGCGCCGAGTCGCTCGCGTGCAAAACGAAAGCTCGAGCCTTCACCGTCGGTACCTGAATCCGAAGTCGCGAGCGTCGCGCTCGTGCACACCACGGCTTGCACTCGTTCGAACAGTGCCTCGTTCAATGTGGGGCCGACATCGATGGGGCTCGCACCGATCGAAACGTTTCGATCGCGAACGTCGATCCACGCTACGTGCGCTGCGGGCTCGTGATGCTGACGATCCTGATCTTCGTCAGCGTCGTCCCAATCTGCCGGGTATGCCTTCTCCACGCCTTTCACGATCTGCCGCAAATCTCTGCGGATTTCGCTCGCGCGGCGTGCGACTGCATTCACCGATTCGCTCTTGGAGCTCGCTTCCGCAAAATGCTCCACGGCGTCGAGCGCGGCATCGAGCTTGTTGTATTCGTGCGCCGAGGCTTCCAAATCGCTCGCCGCGATTGGACGACGATCCATTGGCCGATTCTGATTTTGCGCAGCGCCGAAACGCGACGGCGGAGGTGACGAGGTGGAAGCTGGCGGAGTAGCCCGCGCGAGCGCATTGAAATAATCGCGCGCCATGCGCTCCGCCTGCTCGAGCAGCGTCAGCCCGCCTTCGATTTTTTCGGCAACGAACGATTTGCGCGCATCACGAGCGAGCATCTCGACGCGCGCGGTCGAGACACGCGTTCCGAAAAAATTCGTGGCGATGTCTTCGAGCCGATGCGCCTCGTCGAAGATCACCGCGTCGTACGGCGGAAGCACGGCGGCTCCTCCACGGCGACCGCGACGCAGCGCCAAATCAGCACAAAACAAGTGGTGATTCACGACGACGATTTGTGCTTCTTCGGCGTCGCGCTTCATGCGCGTGACGAAGCATTCGTCGTAATACTTGCATTCTGCACCTATTCGCGTCTCGGTCGACGACTGCACATCACGCCAAGCCAGCGACTCTTCGGGCAAGTCGCTCAGCTCGGCGCGATCTCCACGCGACATCACGATCTCGCCGTCCTCGGTCGGACCACTCTCTTCCTTGAGCCAGCGCGCAATGCGCGAGAGGTTCACGTCGACATCGATGCGATTGCCGTTTGCGCTGGCGGCGAGCTCGTTCCAACGTCGTTTGCACAAATAATTCGATAAGCCCTTCATCATCGCTGCGCGTACGACGACGCCGCCATCGGCCAGCAGCGCCGCCACCAGCGGCAAATCCTTGTCGAAGATCTGCTCTTGGAGGGCACGGGTGGCGGTCGAGATGATCACCTTTTTACCGCTTAAAACAGCAGGGATTAGATACGCGAGCGTCTTGCCCGTGCCCGTGCCGGCTTCCACGAAAAGCGTCTTCTCTTTCGCGAGCGCGTTCGCAACCGCCTCGGCCATCTTCACCTGACCCGGCCGTTCTTCGTATTCGGGTAGCGCACCTCGCAGCGCGGCGCGCATCCACTCGTTCAGCCGGCGGCGCTCCGAATGCTCCACGACGCAACCAGATACACCGCCCGACCCCGGCCGTCGAATGGGAGCCGCCGCAGATCTGCCTAAACTTCGCGTTGTGGGGGTGCTGCTTGCTACGATGAAGGAGCATTTGAACACTCCCACGCCTCCCAGAAAAAGAGCCGCCGCTCGTGCGCGCGCCCACGACGATCCGCCGAAAAAACAAGCGGATGCGGACTCGGTCGAGCTGCGTCTGGCGATTGGTCCGGCGGGTGTCGGCATCGAGCTGGGTAAAGAAGCGCGGCTTGGACCACTGCGGGTCACGTCGCTCGGTGTCAGCTTGCCCACTGCGAAGTTTCCGCTCGACGTGTCGGGTGGCGTTTCGAAATTTCGACATCGTCGCGGTGAGCTTCGCGAGCTGTCGATCGAAGTAGATGTAGAGCGCACACGAAAATGGGCTGCTTCGAAGTTGCGAGGCTTGGTCTCGACCGGCACGACGCTGGTTTGGCTTTCAGTCGCAAAATATGGCGGATCGTGCGCGGTCGCCGACGAAGATGGAAAGGCCGTGCTGGCGTTCGACATCGCGCTCGAGTCGCGTGCCGACGCCCTGGTCATCACTGCGCTTCGTGCGCGTGGTGTTTCGCTTCCGGCACCTCCAACTGCGTTGGCGATCGCATGCCTCGAGACATTGCTCGGATCGATCGCACATCGTGAAGGTGCTTGTTTTATAGTATCGAATGCGATCGACGAGATCGCGCGCTTGATTCTTCCTGAGGCCGGGGCACGCGCACCCGAATCCGAAGGCGCATGTTGGACCTCCATTGCCACCGCACGCGATGCATGGATCTTACACGCATCTTCTGACGGCGCGCCGTTCGAGCCGCACGCCATCACGGCACGCGCGAGAGAGACCGCGCTCATTTTACGCGAGGCAGACGATGCACTTCGCGCGCGTGATTTCGACAAAGCGCGAAGCATGGACCTGGCGCTGCTCGAGCGCGCGCCTCGTCATCCAGAGATCGCGGCACGCATCGCGGAGATCGACACGCACATCGGTGGTCGCGCCGAAGCCGCGCTCGGATTCATTTCCGAGGCCGAGCGCGACAGCGACTTTGCGGCGCCCATTCGTTGGCTCCGCGCTGCGCTCCTGGCGGAAACCGGCGACACGACGGGAGCTGTTGCCGCTTACGGCAGCGCCGCGGATCGTGAAGAGGCGCCCCTTCTTTCGGCGCGCGGATTCGAGATCGCCGCCGACCTCAGCAAAAATCCCAGCGACAAAATCGCATGGCTCGATCGTGCCGTCGCACGCGCACCAACATCACGACGACTTCTAGTGCGCCGTCTCGACGCGCGTTTGGCCGTCGGAAATCTGCAAGATGCGATGGCCGACGCGGAGCGCCTCGAGGCGCAGTCACGCGGATCAAAAGAGCGATATCGCGCTTGGATGCAGGTTGCCCAGAGTTACCGAAATGCTGGTTTTTCCGAGCAAGCGGCGATCTTTTTCGAACGCGCGCTCCGTTTTGCGCCGGACGACGTGGAAGCGCTCGCCGGTCTCGGACACGCGCTCGTCAACGAAGGACGTGAAGCGCGCGGCGTAGCGCTCCTCGCGCGCGCGATCGATTTGGCCGACGGTCTGCTGCGAAAAGGCACGCCGCTCAATCCGAAATATTTCGCGACGGTGATCGACATCGCTTGCGCTCTCGCCGAGAAGCTCGATGATCGCCCAGCCGCCGTTGCGCGCGTTCGTGCGATTCCGAACGACGCCGCCGAAGCACCGCTGGCTCGCGCGCTCGAGGGTCGTTGGCGTGGCGAGATTGGCGATCTGGCCGGCGCATCACTCGCGTACGCACGGCTTCGCGAGCTTGCCGAGGAAGCACCCGCCGGCACGGCGGGCCTGATCGCGCTGTTAATGGAAGCGGCAAGGTTCGAAGATTCTGCACGAAATGATTTTCTCGCAGCCCAGCGCGCGCTCGCGTGTGCAATGCGTATCGATCCCCACGACCAATCGATAATTGTATTCTACAGGCAAATCGCGTCAAAAATAGCGGGGAATCGCGCTGATTTTACGGCGGCGCCGCTTGCTGCACCGGCTGTCGTCCACGGCGAGATCGACGAAGCCACTCTCGACGCACGTGCCGACGAGCTCGCGCGCCGACTCCAAGCCGATCCGTCGAGCGACGCAGTTGCAGACGAGCTCGCCGACTGTCTCGATCGATTGCGCCGTGACATGGAGCTGTTCGCGCTGGTCAGCGCCCGGGTCGAAGACGCACCGAACGCCGCCGCGCGCGCCCGATGGTTGCCGCGTCAACGCGACGTGCTTCGCAGGCTCGAACGCACCGCGCGCGCCGACGGTGAAGAAGGCCAAGCGCTCTTCTACGCGGACGCGCTCGCCCGTCTCGAATCATCCTGAGCTTATTTTAAAGCTCGATTTGCGTTTTTCAATTCAGGGCGAATCTGTGCACTCGCTCAAGGCGCGGCGGCGAGCGCGGTCTTCACTTCGGAAAGCGCGACGTCGACTTGCTTGGCGTCGAGGCCGCACGCCTTCGCGATTTTTTCGAGCACGTTGCGCTCGCTGTCCGCGACGCCTTCCGTGGTTTGCGCGATGAGCGCGGCGATGCGGAGCACTTCAACGGCGTGCTTGGGCTTGCTGACGAGCTTCGCGATTGCCGCAACGCGTGCGTCGAGACCGTCTTCTTCGAGCAGTCCTTCGAAATCTCCGACGAGCGCCGAGACTTGACTCGCAGCAACGGCACCACCGCACGCCGCAAAAACCACGCGTTCGAACGTTTTGCGTTCTTCGGCGTCCACCACGCCGTCTGCGGATGCGACGAGATACGCCGCTTCGACGATCGCTTCGAAGAGCGCCACCGCGACCGGATCGAACCCGGTCGGCACCGTCGCATCTTCTTTGGGCCGCGCGCTGTATGAGGCAGCAGCCAGGAGCAAGATCGACGTGTCGGAGTCGTCGTCGCCGGCCACGTGCTTCGTTCGCGCAACGCGCGCGAGCATGTTGATCTCTTCGTCAGTGGGCATGAAGGCGTGAGC
>JBDTFL010000178.1:0-2921 GCA_039937955.1 Polyangiaceae bacterium
AGGCCACGTTCTTCAACACAGCCACGCGACGCCATCCTCCGAGAGGAGCGAGGACAACTCGGTGGGAGCACTCCGCGTAAGTGGAGACGCTGCGGGCGCGCTTGAAAAACCGGTGGGCGCCGAGTCCTCCTGGGAGTCTCCTAGGATCGGGTCAATCGCAACCCGTTGTCCGACGAGCTCGCGAATCGCAAGTCATTCGTGTGCGGCAGGTCCGCGGCGAATTGAGAGAGCGATGGTATCCAGAAACATTCTTTGCTCGGCCGATCCTCACGGAAGGAAAGCCAAACCGGTTCCGCAACGACGATCGCCTCGCCCGACGCTCCCCCATCGTTCGCGCCGGTACCGGGACTGGAGAAATCGATTGCGTTCTTCAACGGCAATTCAAGGTCGTTCGCGTGAGTACAGGGTACCGGTACATGCACTGAGTCCGACGCGACCCCCTGGCGTCCCCACGTGGGCGAATCAAACGTCCTTCGTGCAGGGCACGACGCGGCCCGGCGAATGAAGGACGAAAATGGCATTCATCGGGGAGCGAGCTGCCGTCGATCGCGGCGCGAAGATCACAGCGCGAAACGGCGCGATGGATCGGCGCGGCAGCTCTCCGATGTTTGTCCGCGACGAGTCGACGCCAGAAATGCCTCGAGGCGAGTCGCCGGAGTGCGATGCTATTTCTCTTCGAGACGTCTCACGTCCGTTGTCCGATGATGACTTCCGCGACATTGTCGAGGTGTTCCGCATCTTGAAGCGGTGGCGCGACGAACGAGGAAACGAAAAATGAGAAGCGCGCAGCAACGAGTCGAGCGAAGCAGGCCGCAGTGGTGGGACGACCGAAACGACCGCGCGATGGTCATCTGCCGCATCAGCGATCGAAAGCAGAAGGACGGCGTTTCGCTCGATGCACAGGAACGCCAGCAACGCGAATACGCCAAAGAAGCGGGCCTCGTCCTCGTCAAGACGAAGCCATTTCAAGAAAGCGCCAAGCGCTCGAACATGCGCGCGCAGTTCCACGCGGCAATCGAAGAAGCGCGGCGCGAGAAGATTCTGCATCTCGTGTTCTACGTCTACGACCGCGTCGCGCGGAATTTCACCGACGCCGAGATGCTGGAAGAAATGATTCGCGACGGCGAAATCGTCCTCCACATCGCGGGCAATCGCAGCGTTTTGCATCGCGACAGCCCGGACTCCGATTTTTTCATGTTCGACATGAACATCGCGCACGCGAAGCAGGACAATCGCAATCGTCGAAGCAAGACGATCGACGGAATGGTCGAGCGTTGTCACCAAGGTTGGTACCCGAGCCGTCCGCCGTCGTTTTACGAGCAGGTTCCGACGCTCGACGAACACGGTCGACCAAAAAGACGTGGGAGCACCGTCGGTGGACCAACGGAAGAAGGTCGACGTCTCGTGCGTCGAGAGATGGAGCTGCACCTGAGTGGCTTCAGTCTCGAGCGAATTCGCGAAGCGTGTCTGGCTGAGCAGCTCGTCCCCGCCAAGCTCATTGCGACGTACCACTGCTCCACGGTCGAAAAGCATTTGAAGCAGGATTTCTACGCGGCGATTCCAAAGCCGCACGACGGCTTCAAAAGCCAGTTCGTGTGGCGCGGCATTGCGTATGAGGGAAAGCACGAGCCGATTTTCACGGCTGACGAGTGGAGGAAGTTGGGCGAGTCCTTCGGCAAGCGATCGCTCTATCGCAAGTTGAAGCACGACGGCGTCTTCGCGCAGGGCCCTCTCTCGCTCACGTGCGAAGAGTGCGGATGCAAGATCACCTACGCCCCCAAGACCAAGTCGAGCGGCCTGACGTACCACTACTACCGCTGCGCCGACGGACGACGCGTACACCGCGACAAGCGCGAGCCGCAGGTTAACGTGAAGGAGGATGAAATCCTCGCCCAGCTCGCGATGGCGGTCGATGCGATCGAGATCACCTCCGCCTTCGCCAAGGCCATCGCCGATGCTCTCAACGCAACCCATCGTGATGCGATGGCGACGAAAGCACGTTCAGCCGACGTCTACCGGGCGGAGATTCGCGCTTTCGAAGAAAAAGAGGATCGCCTATTCGACCGATTCGACAGCGGCGAGATCGATCGCGAGACCTACGACCGTCAGCTCCTGCGCGTCCGCGACGAGAAGAACGATCGGCTCGAAAAGCTTGCCTCTGCCAAGGCAGAGTCCGACGCGAGTTATCTCGAAACTGCGTACGACGTTTTAGAACTCGCGAAGGATGCGAAATCGCTGCTCAAATCGCGCACCGCCGAGGAACAACGCGAATTCCTGGCGCGACTGGTTTGTAACCCGCGCCTAGACGGGCGAACCGTTTGTTTTGACTTGAGAAAACCGTTCGCCGTGCTGGCAAAAATGCGCACGGCGAACGATTGGCGTCCCCAGAGGGATTCGAACCCTCGTTAGCGGCGTGAAAAGCCACGGTCCTGGGCCTCTAGACGATGGGGACATCCGACGCCAAAAAGCACGTCGAGGGTGCGCAACCTACTGATCTGTCGCGCCCCTGTCAAAGCGTCAGAAGGCGCGCGTTTCTACGCGAGAATTTACGGGGTTTTGGCGATCGCCAAAATCATAAATCGAAGCCGAATTGCAATCGCAAGCCGCCACGCGTCCAGGGAGAGTCTGCGAAATAACGGTCGCTCGACGATGAGTCTTTGATCGATCCGTCGCCGGCAACATCCAAGAAGATGCTCGCCTCGAAGAAAAAGCGATCGTCGACGACGAGCTTTGCGCCGCCTTCGAGCAGCCACACGCCTTCGACGCCTGTGCCTTTCGTCGTACCGTTCACCGCGACTCCCGACGCGTACGTGCCGCCCAAGTTGTTGAGCGTGACCTGGTCGAACTCGAGGCCGAGGCCAGTGCCGGCGAAGAATTGGAATTTGCCGATCGAGTGAATGCGAATCTCCGGGCCAAGCTGC
>JBDTFL010000179.1:0-3445 GCA_039937955.1 Polyangiaceae bacterium
TCACCAACGAGGCCAACTCGCATCGCAAAGTCGGAAATCTTTTCGACGTGAAGTTGCGCGCCATCGAAAACCTCCATGCGGTCGGCATCGACGTCGTCTTGGTGGTCACCGTCATCAACGGCGTCAACAACGATCAGGTAGGAAAAATAGTCGATTTCGCGATCGCCAACGCCGACAAGGTCACGGTCGTCAGCTTCCAGCCGGTGAGCTTCACCGGGCGCGACGAAGAGGTGAGCGATGAAACGCGCAAAGCGCAGCGCTACACACTCAGTCACCTCGCGCATGATTTGGAAGATCAGACCGGCATCATCAAGACAGGTCGGGATTGGTTTCCGCTCTCGGCCATGGGACCGTTTTCCGATCTCACCGACAACTTGATGGGCGAACGCGCCGATTGGGGCGCGCTGAAATGCGGCTGCCATCCGGACTGCGGCATCGGCACCGTTCTCTTCGTGAACAAGCGCACGAAAGAGATGGTCCCGCTCAATGCGTTTTTGAATCTCGAGGGTTTACTCGCAGACATCGGCGACATCACCGACGCCGCGCAAGGTCGAGCAGTCAGTCTCGCCGAGCTCACGCTCGCGCTCTTCAAGAATTTCGATCCGAAGCACGCGCCGAAGGGCTTCACGTTTTATCATCTGGTGAAGCAGTTCCTCTCGCAGACCGGAAATCGCGGAACCAAAATCGGCGAGCACGCGACTGACGCACACGAGTTCGAGTGGCGCGCGCTGTTCGTGGCCGGCATGTGGTTCCAAGATCTCTTCAACTACGATTTTCGGCGCACCGAGATGTGCATCATTCCCTACGGCACACAGGCCGGCGAGATCAGCTTCTGCGCCTACAACACGGGTGTCGGCTGGCGAAATATTTTGGAGAAGATGAAGGCGAACGCGACGGTCGCCGAGTGGTACGCGACCAAGGGCCGGCATGCCGTTTATGCGAAAAACCAGGCACTTCCGCTACCGGAGTCGCTCGGAACGATCGTGATGTCGCCCGCTGCAGCTGCGCCCGACACGAACAAGCGAATCCGCTTACCGCTCATCGCGTCGTGACCGAGGCAGAAGACGCCGAAAAGGAGCGCGACGACGCACAACGCGCGCTCCTTTTTCACGCACGAAAGCGCGGCCTCTTCACTCTCGGCGGAACGATCGTCGTCGCGGTCCTCGGCGTCACATTGTTCCACTGGTGCACGGCCGGCAACGTGCCGAACGAACGCACGTGCAAAGTGAACGGCGACTGCGACGGCGTGCTTGGCGTCGAGTGTTTGCACGCACCGACCAGCACGTATTGCACACACAGTTGCAATCGCAACGAAGACTGCGACCAGGGTTTTCATTGCGAGTCGCCGCCGTGGGAAACAAACACGACGCGACTTTTATGTCTTAAAGACATCGCCCTGCCGTCGAAATAGTCGAGGCAGGGCGGCGCCGCAAAAACCAGCAGCGGCTACTTGGCGTTCTTGAAAATATCCATGACCGATTTGAGCAGCGTCATCGCTTCCGCCTTCGGACGCTGGAATGCGTTGCGGCCCATGATCGATCCGAATGCGCCGCCGGCTGCGAGCTCTTTCACGTCGGCGAGCAATTCGTCGGTGCCGCGTGCTTCGCCGCCCGAGAAGATCACGATGCGCTTTCCGTTGAATGCACTCTGCACGCAATGTTTGACGCGATCTGTGAGCGTTTTCGTGGGGATTTTGTATTTCTCGAAAACCTTTTTGGCTTCGGCTTGCTCGATGAAATCCTTCGGCGGCTTGATCTTGATGACATGCGCGCCGAGCAGCGCGCTGATTTGCGCGGCATAGGCGGTGACGTCGATGGCCTGCTCACCCTCTTTGGAGAGACCAGCGCCGCGCGGGTACGCCCACACGACAGTCGGCAAGCCCGCATCTTTCGCTTCCAAAATCAGCTCGCGCAAATCCTCGTACATCTGATTGCGTGCGCCCGAGCCCGGATAGATCGTGTAGCCGATCGCCGAGCATCCGAGTCGAAGCGCGTCTGAAACCGAGCCGGTGATTGCGCTGATCGGTTGATCGACCTTCGCCAGCGTGTCCGAATTATTCAGCTTGAGGATGGTCGGAATTTGCCCGGCGAATTTGTCGGAGCTCGCCTCGAGCGCACCGAGCGGCGCCGCATACGCGTTGCAGCCGGAATCGATCGCGAGATGAAAATGGTAGTCCGGATCGTAGGCGGCCGGATTCGGCGCGAAGGATCGTGCGGGGCCGTGCTCGAACCCTTGATCGACCGGCAAGATCACCATCTTGCCCGTGCCCGCGAGCGTTCCGTGCCCGAGCATGCGCGCGAGGTTGGTCTTCACACCGACGTTTTCGGACGCATACCAAGACAAAATTTCTTTCACGCGATCGGTCTGCGGCATGGCTGGCTTCTCCTGTTTCGAATTCCCGTTTTTAAAAGGGGTTTGCTCGTGTGTTTGGAGACGCGAGAGTAGCGCTTGCCCCGCGAGCTTGTCCACGCACCACGAACAGGTATTCTTTTTCGAGCATGCGTTTGCCCCTGATTTCATGCGCCATTGCCGCGGCATTGACGATGGGAACATTGGCCCATGCCGACGGTGACGACGCGCCGAGCACGTGGATGCTTCAGCCGAGCCCGTACGATTCGCCGAGTAGCTCGAGCCCAAGCGCGACGAGCTCACCGGGCGACGAACAAGCGAACGGCGCGAAGGTCGAAGAGGTGGGCGGCGCAACGGTGAGCTTCGCGGTCCGCAATGAAAGCGGCGAGGACATTCATCACGCGCGCGTGACGATGGATGGCCAGCTCCTGAGCGACGCGCTCCAAGGTTGGGCGGTGAACATTCCGCCCGGCGAGCACGTGTTCGAGTTCGCAGCGGCCGGGTACGTTTCGCAAGATCATCCAGTGACGATCCACGCGGGAATGGTGGCCGAGCTCCTGACTGTTGCGCTCAAGCCCGTCGAGCTCGCCGACGTGACGGCACCGACCGTGATGGAGCGCCCTCGCTATTCTGATCGGCTATTTGCAGGCGATTCGTCATCGCAAACGAAGGGTGATCCGTGGGTAGTCACTTACGTTGCAGGAGGCGCGGCCATCCTCGCTCTCGGAATCGGCACCGCGCTCGGCGTGAGCGCGAGCGATCGAGTTTCCACGCTGCGCTCCACATGCGCACCGAATTGCTCGTCGGGCGACGTGA
Source organism: Polyangiaceae bacterium (assembly GCA_039937955.1). Taxonomy (GTDB): domain Bacteria; phylum Myxococcota_A; class Polyangia; order Polyangiales; family Polyangiaceae; genus JAICXU01. The sequence goes on from JBDTFL010000179.1 coordinate 3,166, forward strand.
GCTCGGTGAGCTCGGAGATGACGGCCGCCGACATTTCGATCGGCGTGGGCATCGTGAGCGGCGCGGTTGCAGTCGTTTGGGCGCTCACGCATCCGCGCGATCCGGGTCATGAAAACAAACCGAGCTTGGCCGTGACGGTGCGGGGTTTGTCCGGCCAGTTTTAGAGCACGGGTCCGCTTTCTAGAGGGTCGCTCCGCGTAGCGCGGCGCTCACGCGCAAGATGAACCAACCAAGCCCGAACACGATGATGAGGGCGCTCAAGATTTTTACGCCTTTGTCC
>JBDTFL010000180.1:0-7333 GCA_039937955.1 Polyangiaceae bacterium
GTACTTAGATCTTCGGTCGCGGTCGTGTCGTCCGTGGACGCGCCACACGCGGTAAAGGAGCCGACGGTAGCGACAAGCAAGAGGAGCGCGTACTCGACGGTCGCAGCGCCTTTTTGATTCTTGCGACGTTGCGCGCGTGCAACGAGAGATCGATGTTCGCTGGCGTGACGGATCATGTTGCCCTCGTTTTTTTGGAGATGCGAAGCAAGTCTCATTGGGTGCGAACTGCGGTGCCGAACTGAATCGGCGTAGCGGATCGGTCGCGAAGAACCGCGCCATTCGAACGACGTCAGGCGCCATCTGCGGCGACGCGCTGTAGCTTCTTCTCCACTCTCAAAACGCGAGCCGCTGATGGGAGCGCTCTCGCGGCGCTGTCATCGGGCATGGATGATCGAGGGGAATTTTATTTCTCAGGCGCGGCGGCCGACGGGGTCGGCGGAGAGCTTTGCAACCGAGTCCGCGCTGGGCGAAAAAAAATTGCCTTTCGCGATCAACCACCGCTCGTAGTCCGTTCCCATCGTCGAAGAATCCTAGCCCGCCTGCTCGTGCGCAGTCGACGTGCGAAGCCGCTGAGGCGACACCTGGCGTTCGTGAGACAATCGCGAGATGCGCCCGACCTCGGTTGTTCGTAAGCCGCTCGCGTTGGGGAATACCGCGACGTTCTTCCTCTGCTACGGAATCGGCATCGCTGGATTCCTTACCTTCATAGCTCCGGCCGCCGGCGAGGTGATCGGTCTGCCGTTCGCTTTCTGCTTCGCCGCCTGGGCATGGTCCGTTCGAGCGAGTGACGTCGTGTTCGATGCCACGGGTTTGACCGTCGTGGGCCGAGCCCTCGAGCGCCGGTACATGCGGTGGGAGCACATCGAGAGTAGCGACGTCAAAGACGAGGGCGCTGCTCTGAAGGTCGGCTCATCGCCAGTGAACAGTTTTTACCTGCGGGTCATGACAGGCTCGAACATCGTCCTTCTCGCGCAGGGTTTGGGTGAAGACGAGCGCGACGAGCTGAAAGTGATCGCGGATTGCATCACCGAAGCCAGCAAGCCGACCGACTCCGACGCCGCGGTCGCGCTGCCACCCGGTGCAGCCTCTTCGCTCGTGTGTCCCAACTGCGGCGCGACGGTCGCCCCTGCCGATCAAAGTGTGGCTCGATGCGGCTCGTGCGGTCACGACGTGAGTATTCCCGACGAGGTTCAAAATCTCGTACGTAATACGCGCGCGCTCGCCGACGATCGGCGAGAGGAAGAGCGGACGCTCTCGAAGGTGCTGAAGCAGCCGGGGGCGCGCGAGATCGTGATGCTTCAGGCCGCCTTCTTCGCGAGCGGCGTAGGCAGCGTCGCCGTGTGGGTCACGTCTGTGATTCCCCACTACATAGGTTCGCTCTTGTTCATAGCGTCCCTCGTTCTACTCATCATCGAACGACGCACGATGGCGGACCGACGCGCAGTGCTGTCCATCGGTCGCTTCTTCGGAGCGATTGCACCAGCGCGGAAGGGCGCGCCGTCGACCTGCAGAAGCTGCGGCGCCCCGCTCCCCGTCGTCGAAGGTACTGCGGTCGTCGCATGCGTCTTCTGCAACGCGACGAACCTGCTCGATGTCGATCTGCGCGGTGCCGCGGCGCGCGCGTCGGAGGTGAGGGGCGATCTCGATACGGTGCTGGCACTGAGGCAGCAGCGAGCGAAACAAGTGCTCCATTTGGGCGTGGCTGCAATCGTGATCGCGGCGGTGCCGCTCGCGATCGCGGCGTTGGGTCGGTGACTCCGCGGCGACACCGTCAGCCGGTCGTGGGACCGTGACGTTTCTCCATCCAATACGCTACGGCGTGTGACGAAAAACGTCGGTTCCGCGCGCTTTTGCGGCACTTCCGAGCGGCGCGTGGATTGTTTTGCGGCGAGGAATGCATCACGGCCGTTGGCTGAGCATTCTTGCGATGTGCGCTAGCGCGTCTGGCTGCGCCATGGTGCTCGGTCTCGAGAGCGGAACCCCCGCCGATGATGCGGATGCAAGCGCGGATCAATTCGATGCCGCCGAGGGCTCCGCGAAGAGTGACGGCGCATCCGACTCCGGATCGAATCCCGGATCGGACGCCGGCATCGTTTCGCCTCTCATCGACGCGGAGATCGCGTGCACGCCCGGCACCGCCGACTGCAATGGGAATCCCAAGGATGGGTGCGAGCAAAACCCCAACGACCCCAACCACTGCGGTAGTTGCACCATGGTCTGCGGACCTATGGCCATGTGCATGTCGTCCGCGTGCTGCATCGCCGACAACGGGCCCCGACCGACAGCGACTGCTCGGTCGCATCGTCCGGTTGAGGCCAAAAACCGCGCATAAATCGCGATACGTAACCTGCGCGTACCGCTCTCGCTTGTCGAACACCCTTTGCACTTCTTTCTCACTCGCTTCGATCGCGCGCAGCTTGCCGAGGTGCTCGTCGTCTGTCGGAATGCCAAGTCACTCTCGGCCGCCGGCCGCGAGCTCTTCGCCCTCGGGGATCACTTCGATCCGGCCAAAGGGGATCAAAAAAAATGCGGCCAAAGGGATCGGGCGAGAGCGTGCCGTGTCCGACACCCGTGCCGGCACGTTGCTGGCCCCAGAAAGAAGAGAGCCAACAAGGGAGTGGGTACGGTCGAACGGCGCATGAATTTGGCGGACTTCATCGCTTTGAATACGGGTCCTCGCCACCGTCACAACTGCTGACGAACCGGATGCGATCTCCTTTGGCCGCATTTTAGGTGATCCTTGAGGCTGTTCGTCTGCGCAAATACTTAGGTCGCTTCGACCTCGACTTCGCGGAGATCCGAACGCGCTGACCGACTAAGAGTCCCATCCCCGAGTCAACGCTCGAACGAGCTTGCTTACGCGAAGACCTCCGTCGGAAGTCCACGACCCAAGCTCGCGCGAAGTCGGATGCACGGCACTGGCGACGAACGATAGCTCTTCGAGATTTCCGAGGCGCTCGATGGGTGTAGGGTGCTTCCGATGAAGCATCTCGAAAAGCTCGCGCGGCTTGGTCTCTTTCTTGCGGTGGGATGCGGAGGTCAGACAACCTCGCCGGCGCACGTTTCTGCGAGGATTGCGGCGCCGGCCGCCAGCTCCGCAGCGCCCACGCCGCCACCCCTCGTCGATGGTTGGCTCGAAATTCATCATCCGAATTACGTCATTCGAGTGCGGCCCAAATCCCATGCGAGTGATCGCTTGAATGAGCTAACGACCTTGGTCGATGCCGAGCTCATGCGCACTCGAAGGGCGATGGGGATTTCACCAACCGAGGGGAACGGCATCGTCATTTATTTTCACGATTCCGAAGAGAAAGGCGGGCCGACGCACACGCGCGCGTTTGCATCGTGGAACGACGATGGCGAGATTTCCGCGCATTTTCTGATCGTCGCGGACTTCGACGATCGAACCGAGCTTCTCCGAAGCCTCGTCGCGAACGAGCTCGTAAAGGCGACGACCTTCGCCGCGCTGCGCCGCTCGCCCACCGATCATATTGACAAGCAGGTCTCTGCGCTTGCTTGGCTCATGGAAGGGTCGGGCGAGCTGCTCCATACCGGAGGTTGGTTCGGTCGCGATGTCGACGCGCTCATGATCGCGTTCGCCGAAGGTGGCCTCGACTACCCAATCCCGAAGATCTTGGCGAGCGACTACACCAAGGCGTGGACGTTCAATCGGAGGACGACTCACACGTTCAACATCGTGGAGTTTCCGGAGATGGCTTCGTTCACGAGATATCTGTGGCAAGCCTTCGAGCCTTCGAAATACACCACCCTCCTTCGCGAGATTCGCGCTCGCGGCGACGACGGCGCGGTTGCGGCTTTTCAAACGGTGTACGGCACATCGCTCGACGATCTCGAGAAGCGATGGCGCGCGACCTTGAAAGACAGCAACAAGCGCGACGCGAGCATCGACGTTCCACGTCTGACGCGCGTGGTTCATGAATTCGTCGCGGTGCTCGAAACGTCGGCACGTGCGCTCACATTCGACAACGCGGCGGTAAAGACCTGGGCCAAGAAATACACGGCAGACATCGCGGCGATGCCTTTAATCAAGCTGGATTTGGATGTGGCAGACGCTGCGCTCACGCGTGCGCAAAGTGAATTGATCGCCGATCTGAAAGCGTCGGCTCCGCTCGTCGAGAAGGGGATGGGCATCACGATCTCGCTGCCTCTGCACAAAAATGGAAAGATCGAAGTACTCGACGCGGGGCCGGTAACGGCGACCGCGATTTCGCCACGCGGCCTCGGCGCGAAGCGAGGATTGCAAAAGGGAGACGAGATCCATCTCTTGGACACCGAGATCTATGCCGCGGTCGAGGCGTCGCCCAAAAAACCATATGACGGTGTGCTGCGCGTAACACGCGCGGGTGAAAGCAAGGCGGTCGTGCTCAACCCTGAGGCGAGCGCCCCTACCGCAAAACCCTAGGGTTAAGGGTTGAGATCAGGTCTCGTGGATGCGGCTGCTCAATTGTGCGGCGTGCAGCAGCAGATAGTTCCTTTCGGCGAGGCTAGCCGTGCGCTCGGCAGCACGTCGATAGAACGTGGTCGCGCCGTCGTAATCGCCTGCGCGCTCGAGGAGATGCGCGCGCACGGCGTCGAGGCGATAGTGGCCTGTGGTGGCGATTAACTCATTTCGCCGGGATTCATGGGGTTGGTTTGTGGAGACGGACCACTGCGCTGCAGCGGGGCATCGTCTCGCTGTGCCCGTCTCCAGACCTGTAATCGTCATCGCCTTGGTCGCGTCGTTTCGTCCCGGCACAAGTTTCCTCGGCGAGAACGTGGCGCTGCGCCGGCAGCTGGCGATCCGTCGACGTTCGTCGCCTCGGCCGCCGGCTCGGCGATCCAATTCTGAGTCGGATCGACCACCGCGACGCGCGATGTTCGGATCGATCGCGAGCGGCGTCGGTGTCACTGCGAAGCGCAGGATCAGCTTCGTCGAATACCGGCTTCTGAAGATCCATAGAAAATTTGCACGCTGAGGGCATATTCTTTGATGAATGGCGTATAAGCCCGCATCCATGAAAACCGCCTCTCACGCAGTCCTTGCTGCACTTCTCACGGCTGCTCTTCCACTTGCGAGCGGCTGCGCAAACGGCACCGGCGACAGTTCGTCCGACAACGGTCGCGACGCTGGCAAAGCGAACGGCGGCAGCGACGCATCTGCGGGTGAAGCTGCCCAAAGCGGAATCACTGACGGCGGAAAAACGTGTAACGCTCCGAGTTGGAGCGTCGAGACGTCGAGCACGACGATCAACTTGAGCGGCATCTTCGCGACACCAACCGATGTCTACGTAGGCGGAGACGCGGGCACGATGCTGCATTCGATGGGTGATGGAACCTGGACACTCGGGCCCAATCCAAATCCGCTTGCTGGCATCGATCAGATCTGGGGCGTCTCGAATCAAGACGTTTATGCATCATGGGGTGCTGGGGGCGTTCTCCACTTGGTGAACGGTACTTGGATGACCGAAGGCGCGGACTTTTTGAGCGAGCTTCGCGGGATCTGGGGAAGCGGTGGCGAAGTGTACTCACCGACCGTCGCAGGTTTCGTGGCACACCGAGCTACCGATGGAACGTGGAAGAACGAGCCAACACCACTAAGCGGATCGAGGAGTCAATACGAGGCGATTTGGGGAAGTGGCAGCGACGACATTTACGTTTGCGGAAACGGAAGCATTCTCCACTCGATCGGCGACGGCGCGTGGGTTGCGCAGACGTCGCCTAGCTCTGATTCGTTTCGCGGGATGTGGGGAAGCGCCAAAGACGACATCTACATCGTCGGCGACAACGGCTCGATCCAGCACACGACCGGCGACGGCACTTGGGTGGCGCAGACAAGCAACACGACGTCGAACCTGATGGGCGTTTGGGGAAGTGCCCGCGACGACGTCTACGCGGTCGGAGAGAACGGCACCGTGTTGCATTCCACGGGCGCCGGCGATTGGGTCGCGCAGCCCAGCGGGACGAGCGCATTCCTGTATGCGATTTCGGGAACGGGCGCCTGCAACGTTTACGCGGTCGGACGCGGCGGAGCGATCCTGCATCTCAAAGGCTAGGTATAAGTGCGATCGATCGCGGGCCCGCTTACGCGAAGGACCTCGACGACGTCTCGCCAAGGCTTGTCGGAAACCTCGCCGCCCCTCACGAAACCCGCGCGGGCTAACCTGCGCCTTGAATGAGCTCAAATCAGTCCGCTTCATCCGCTTGAAGCAAAAAAATGCGCATAAATCGCGATCCGTCAACTGCGTGTACGGCTCTCGCTTGCCGAACACCCTTTGCACTTCTTTCTCACCGGAACGCTTTCGTTATCGTCGACGCGATCGCTTCAATTGAGCATGAAGATGACGAGCACCAAGAGCCCGATGAAGATCATCACGCCGCCCCAAATGAGAAGGATGAGACCTCCGACGGACCATCGTTTCAGTTGCAGATACGCCGTCGCAGGATTTTGCGGATCGACGTAGACCGTCACCTCCGTGCCGGGCGGATGGGCGTCGACCCACGCCTGCATTTCTTGTTGCGAGCCGCCGATGCCCTCGCGGTTGACCTTGGTGCCTTCGTGCGTTTGACCATCGACCTCGTACGTGTAGGTCGCTTCGGCCGTAATGGTGGTCACGCTGCGCATCTGGCCCTGATTGCTCGGACTGTTGGCCCACCGGCCTTTATCGAAGCTATCGAAGATCTCCGCCGTGACGGTCCGCACCGCCGACGTCAGGATCTTCCCCTTGGCGCGAGGCCAGTTTTTCTCGGCCGCATTGGCTCGCTCCGCACGGACGCCGATCGCGACCAAGGGGCTGCCGAACACTAGGAAAAAGGACGGGACGAGATAAACGGAAGAGAACGGGACCACGCGAGAAGGGTCGAGGATCACGGCGCGAAATGCCAGCAGGGCATGCCAAATCGGTCGGCATCGTCCGTTTGAGGACAGAAATCGCGCATAAAATAGCGTTCATCGGTGACCGGCTAGCACTACTGCCGGAGGTTCAGCCCCGGCAGGGTGTGACGTGATCGTGTCCACGTACCCCAATGTCGTTTGTCTCTCACTTTGTGGGGCCATTCGCCGAGGCTAAAGCGATCGACGCTTTCCATGCGTGCCAGATACATGCATCGCGCTGGGCAAGATCATGCGCATCGGGCCCGCGCAGCGAGGGCACGCGAGCCCGGACAATCCCCACGTTCGTTTCAACAGCGTCGGCCACTCTAGTCGACGACCCCGCAACGCGTCGTCTGGCCCTACGAGTTCACCTCGTCCCCCAACGCGATCTCCACGAAGCGGCGAGCGATCTGCGCGGAGCGGCGAAACGGCCTCGTCTGGTTCACCTCTTCGCCCGACCAG
>JBDTFL010000181.1:0-5507 GCA_039937955.1 Polyangiaceae bacterium
ATGCCGCGAGACCGAGGATACCGGTTGCGCAGGCTTCGCCGGCTTTGTCGCCGGTCTTCGCCTGGCCAGCCATCTCGAGACGGTCAACGCCGTGCGGGACGGTGGTGCCGCTGTAGATCGAGCCCGACGGGTAACCGCCGCCGAAAGCTGCACAACCAGTTGCGATGAAGGTAACCGAGCCAATAAAGGCCAATTTCTCTGCCAATTTCATTCTATTTCTGTGCCTCCCAATAGGAACTTTTCACTGCCGAGTTTTGAGCGAGAACAGGCTGACAAAAACTGGCCCTCCGGATAACACTCGCCACGCTTGAGTGTCAAGCTCACGATGATTTCGGGGTTCTCCTCGTTTTTCGCCTGTTTCGTTGTTATGAGGCGTGCCGATGAAGTGGCGGTGTGGTCGCTCCCTGGACGCGAGCAAGTCGGCTCGTTATCTGAACGCGGGTAAGGCTGCTCGCTGTTTGGCACTACTACTTGCGGCGTATTTTACGTGTCTGCTGCTTTGCGAAGCTGATGCGTTCGCGCAAGCGGCGACGCCCGCAGATGCGCCTCCAACGACCGCGGCGGACGTTCCCGCTGCGAGCACGCCGGACGCCACGCCGCCGACGTCTGCACCGTCCGATCAAAATAATTCGACGGTGGCGCATCTACCAACGGAGCTCGCGCCCGGCGAGCAGTCGGGAATTCCGCAATCGGACGAACGCCGTTTCGTTCGGTCTCCACTCATGAAAAAGATGATGGAGCGGCGCACGACTTGGGATTTGAATCTCGAGCTCGGTTACGGCCGTTTGTTTCGCGACCCCGCGCATTGGGAAGGCTTTTTTCGCGGCGGCGCCGGCGTCTTGTTCGTGCGCGATCCGCTCTATTGGGTGCTGCGATTCACGTACGATTATTCGCCGCGCTCGAACGCCATGCTCGGCACCGAGCTCGAAGCGAATTGGGTCGAGACCGGCTTATGGGGAAATATCGGCCTCATGAAAGATGCGAACTCGCGCTACTGGGGTGGTCGCGCGTCGGTGGGTTTTGCGATCTTCGGATTCGAAGCGGAGTACCGCGGCGACGCATCGATGCAGACGTATTGGGCGCTCTATGGAAAGCTGCGGCTGCCGCTCGGCGTCATCGGCCAGGCGTTACGCTGAAAAGCCGACCAACGACGCAGACGTCTAGCGGACTGAAAAAAATTTGCAGAGGTCGTCGTGCTGCGCGGCGGCGTCTTGTCGTCCCAGCTCGATGAGCTGCCCGGCAAAAGGGCCGTCGAACAATAAATAAGAGAGCAGGTCGGCTTCGTTCGACGAGTCGCTCTCGGCGATGCGTCTCATGAGCCCGCCCAGAAATCCTCCGACGCGCGAAAAATGTGCAGACTGCACGTATTCGGAGGCCATTTTCCCGATGTCTTGGCTCGCGCGCACCAGCGTAGCGCGCATGGTGCGCAAGCCGCGGCCTTCCGAGACCGAATAACCGAGCTCCTGATTGAGCTTTGCGATGAAATCTTTTCCGTACGCGCGCGTGCCGGCCGCAAGAATGCGATTGATGCCCTCGAGGCGCGCGAGGTCGGTGTCGATGCGATCGAGAAGCAGCGCGTTCAATGTTTTGCCCAACAAGAAAAACGGGCTCGGGAATTGTTCTTCGACGGCAGGATTTTTTTCGGCGAGGCCGTCGTCGTCGATGCGGCGCGGATTTACTACGAGCACGGCGTCGGCACCGAGCCTACGTGCGGGTGAGAGCGGCACGTTTTGGCGAAGGCCGCCGTCGCAGTGGTATTCGCCGTCGATTCGGATCGCGCGAAATAAAATCGGAACGGCGGCAGAGGCGAGCGCGTGCTGGGGTCCGAGGACTGCAGCGCGTGGCTCGATCGTCGGGTCGCGGCTCCAACGTGGAATCGTTCCGTCGGCGCGCTCGACGAAGACGACGGTGCGTCCGCTTTGCACGTGCGTCGTAGACACGGTGACCGCTTCGACCAAACCTGCTTTCAAATTTTCTTTGATGTGATCGAACGGGATCGCGTTCGTGATGAGATTTTCGAGACCGGTCGGATCGATCAAACCGCCTTCGCGAGCGGGAACTTGCGGGGCTCCGCGACCGAGCCAGCGTTTGCTCATTCCGAGCACGCCTTTGACGTCGAACGAAACCAGCTGTGTGACGTCGAGCTTTTGCCAGATGTTGGCGAGACGTTTCGCTGACTCTGCGCCGTCGTCGGCGAATGCGGCGAGGCCACAGGCGTTGAGCGCGCCAACCGAGGTTCCGCACAAAATATCGAAGCGGATCGGCCCGACGTCACGCGCGACTTTTTCGAGCACGTAATCGACGACACCGACTTCGTACGCACCACGGGCCGCGCCGCCGGCGAGCACCAATGCGATTTTGTGAGGCACCGGACTCTGGCCGGGCTTCTTCCCGGGCTTGTTCATGATCAGTTCATCGCCCGCGGTTTGGCGCGGAGCTCTTTCAGTCGCGCGCGAATCGCTGGTGCATCTTGCGCGTCGGGAACGAGCTCCAAAAATCGTTCGAGATCGGATTTCGCCGCTTCGACTGCGCCCAAACGCATCGACAAAAGCCCGCGCTCGCGAAGTGGCTCCGGCGCGTCGGGCGTGAGACAAATCACGCGATCGACGGCGAGCATCGCGCGCGCCATGTCGCCACGCGAGAGATAGATGGCTCGCAAATTCACCAGCATGCGCACGAGGATTCCACGCGGAGACGCAGCCTCCAAATAACGTGGGAGCACTGGCCGCTGGTCACCGGTGACGCGCGTGAGAATTTTTTTCAATCCCGATTGGTCGAGCGTGCGACCTCCGAAAAACGGATCGACGAACAACGGCTCTTCGGGACCATGCTCGCCCTGCGTTTCGATGCGCACGATGAAGTGGCCCGGAAACGCGACGCCACGCGCGTTGATGCCGGCGCGCCTGGCGACCTCGCAATAAACGAGCGCGAGCGAAATCGGAATGCCGAGCCGCCGCTCCAAAACGTCGGGCAACAGGCTGTTTTTCGGATCGTAATAGTCCGCCTCGTTCCCGGCGAAACCACATGCATCATACAAGTGATGTGCGAGGCCGTCGGCTTGGCCGCGTGCAGGTCGGTCGGCGAAGTGGCTGTCGGCGATCGGGCTCGCCAGCTCGTCGAGGCGTCCCAAAACCTCGGACACGTCGATCTCCGGATACACGTCGCGTGCAATCAGCGCCGCGCCGAGCGCAACGTCGAGGTCGTCGTCTTTTTGCGACGCGAGCTGCTCGAACGTGGGCGCTGGATCCACCTATGGAGCTTTGACCTCTTCGAGGTGCAACGCAAGCATTGCGGACGGGACGTTTTTCCGACTCCCTGGACGCCTTCCTGGACGTCTGGTCGTCGGTTGGCTAGAAGCTCGCCCTCCAATGCCCAAGCTTTCGATCCCTTCCAAAGGCGCTCTTCGCAAGGATTTCGAGCGCGCGAAAAACGTGCATCCTGCAGGTATTACGGGGAAAGAGCGGCCGGAAGAAATCATCCGCCGCATGTTTCCGGCGTACGTCGGACGGCAAGAGCGCACCGCGTTCGAATTGATGCGCCGAAGCGTGACTGAAGATTGCGCGATTTTTCTGACGTTCTCCGGCGCGATGACTCCGGCCGGTTTGCATCAGTCGTGTCTGATTCCGCTGCTGGAGCGCGGTCTCATCGACTGCATCACGACGACCGGCGCGAACCTCTATCACGACGCGCATCGCATCATCGGTCACCGCATTCGCGAGATCGAGCCGAACGCCGGCGACCTCCAATATCGGCTCGCGCGCATCATCCGCATTTACGATTTGGGATTCTGGGAAGAGACGCTGCTCGAGACCGACAAATTGTTCTCGGCAATTTTGCAGAAGCCCGAGTTCCAAAAAAAGATGACGACCACCGAGCTGCACTACTTGCTCGGAAAAAATCTAGCGCGCATCGAAGAGGCGCTCGGCATCACGTCGCCGTCGCTGCTTTCTACCGCGTACAAATTCGGCGTTCCGATCTTCGTCGGCGCAGTTCAAGACGGCTCGATCTTCTTGAACATCGTGAAGCTGAAACGCATGCTTGGCCGTGATTTCAAGCTCGAAATCGATGTGAACGACGACGTCTTCGAGATGGGCGCCATCCAGCATCATTGTTTCTCGACGCTGAAGAAGAAGATGGCGATTTGGATTTTGGGCGGCGGGGTTCCGAAAAATTACACGCTGCAAGGCGAGCCGCTCCTCGATCAAATTCTCGCGGTCCCGACCCACGGCTTCGACATCGACGTACAGTTTTGCGTCGACCCGGTCGACAACGGCGCGCTCTCTTCGTGTCCGGCCGGTGAAGGTCACACGTGGGGCAAAGTTTCCGCGGAGAGCGTCGCGAGCGGATCGGTCTACGTGCACACCGACGTGACCGCGGTGTTTCCGTGGCTCACCTATGCGCTGCTCTCGGATCCGATGATCCATCGCCGCCCGAAGAAGCTGTATAATGCACGCACTGCGGCGGTTGAGAATCTGCAGCGCGCGGTGGACGCACGGCGGAAAAAGTTGGCGCCGACCATCACGTTCGATCTCCCGAAAGAGAAGACTGCGAAGAAGAAGCCCGCCAAGGCCAAGCGGAAATGACCTCGCCATTTACGCGCTCGCTCGCGCAATGCGAAGCCGCCATTCGCGAGCGCAACGATTCGGTGCGCGCCATTTTGGAGGTGGTGCCGGATCCAAAAAAAGCCCCGAATTCGCGGGTAAATACCCCGATTTCGGGCGTGGCCTATTCGCTGAAGGACACGTGGAACACCGCTGGAATCAAAACTACCGGCGGCTCGTGGCGTCACCGCGATCGCGTCCCCGACGAGAGCAGCAAAATATTTCAGGCGTTCGAAAACGCAGGCGCCATCTTGATCGGCAAATCCAACTTGTGCGACATGGCGTTCTCGCTCGAGAGCGACAACCACATGTTCGGGCCCGTCAGCAATCCGTGGGACCCTACCCGCACGAGCGGCGGAAGCACGGGCGGCGGCGCTGCAGCGATCGCAGCTGGCATGAGCAATTTCGATTGGGGCTCGGACTTCGGCGGATCGATCCGCATGCCCGCTGCGCTCTGTGGCGTCGCCGGAGTTCGTCTGTCGCACACGACGTGGCCCATTCCGGATTTCTTTCCGGTGACACCGACGCTCGACGTCGAGCTGCATGGAATGGGACCGCTCGCCAAGACCGTCGCAGGTCTTCGTGCAGTGATCGAAGCGGTCAAAGACGAACTAAAGGCGGGCGTCAAAACCCCTGTTTTCAAAGCAGATCGCGTGGCGCTCGTCATTCCTGACGGACCGACGATCGGTGAGTGGCCGACGTTCGAAGACGACGCATCGAGCGCGCTCAAAAAAATCGGCGCGACGCTCGACAAGAACGCAAAGACGCCATCGCCGAACCACGCCGACAAGCTCTACGACGCGTACGTGTCGTCGAATTTTTTGAAATTTTTGGAGACGGGCGAGATGCCGACGCCCGAAGCGATTCGCAGCGTGGTGCTCGGCCTCGCGTCGTGGGGCAAGCTCG
>JBDTFL010000182.1:0-5178 GCA_039937955.1 Polyangiaceae bacterium
CCCGCAAAAGACGCTGTCACTCCGGGCGCTCAACGCGCTCCGCGAGTACCCGTGGCCGGGCAACGTGCGAGAGCTCGAGCACGCGCTCGAGCACGCCTTCGTTCTCGCGCGCTCGGAGGAGATCGGCGAGCAGGATCTGCCGTTCGTCTCGGCTTCGCATCATTCCGTCGCTCCGCCGAGCTCGGGCGAACCGACCAGCGGAACGACGCCGTCCTTCGACGCGAGCGCGGAAGGCTGCAACGACCTTCCATATTCCGAAGCCAAGCGTCGGGCGATGCTCGCGTTCGACGAAAGTTACGTGAAGGCGACGCTCGATCGTGCGGACGGCAACGTCTCCTCGGCGGCGCGTTTGGCTGGTCTCGACCGCTCCAACTTTCGGCGTCTCATCAAGAAGAGCAAATCGCCTCTTTGACCTGAGGCGGCGCATTGGTAGTGTCGGCGCCGGCCGATGACAAAGGCACGATTGTCCTCACTTTCGAGGCGCACGGCGCATTTTGCGTTGGCAGCGCTGCTCACGCTTTCGTCTACGCGTGCTGCGTGGGCGGGTCCGTTCGATCTCGACGACACCGCCGATCCGTCAGCAGCAGCCGACAAACCGACGGCGGCTGCACCGCCCATCGTCACGGTGCATGCTCGTACGTACACGCTCGCTGAGTGTCTCGCGCTCGCGGATCGCAATCATCCCAATTTGTGGGCGGCGCGCGCGCGTCTCGCGAGCGTGCATGGTCAGCTTCAAGAAGCGAAATGGCTTCCGTATTGGCAGTGGAGCGCCAACGCCACCTTCGGAGTTCTGCCGCCCATATCGGGAACTGCGGCGTACACGTCGTCGTCCGCGCAGATTTTGAACCTCAGTTACTTGGACGGTCTGGCGCCGTTCTTCCACTTCGACATCAGCGGCGTCGTTCCGCTTTATACGTTCGGAAAAATCGAAGCAGGTCGCACCGCCGCCGAAGCTCAAGTTCGCGTTTTCGAGTGGGATCTGGAGCGAAATCGGCAGCAAACGCGCATGGACGTACGCCGCGCGTACTTCGGTTTGATGCTCGCACACGACGCGCGCTATTTAGTCGACGACATCGGCTCGAAGCTCGACAACGCAATCGCAGCGATGACCAAGAAGCTCGACAAGGGCGATCCGTCAGTCGAAGAAGTCGACAAGTGGCGTCTCGAGTTTTTCAAGACCGAAATCACCGCGCGCTCCGGCGACGTCGACAAGGGCGAGCGTTACGCCACCGCGGCGCTCCGTTTCATGACCGGCGTTCAATCGAGCTTCGAGATCCCCGACGTTCCGCTCAAGCGACCCGACGTGCCGCTCACTTCCGCGGTTCGTTATCTCGGCGCAGCCCGGCTTTTCCGGCCTGAGGTGAACATGTCGCGCTCGGGCGTCGCCGCTCGAAAAGCCCAGGTCGATTTGGCGCGCGCGCGTTTGTTTCCGGACATCGGCATCGGGCTCGGCGGCAGCTACAGCACCGGCCCCAGTGCGACGATCCAAAACAACGCGTGGGTCGTCGATCCGTTCAACCGATTCGGATACGCGGCGGCGCTCGGCCTTCGCTGGGGTTTGGATCTGATGCCCAGCCAAGCACGCATCGAGCAAGCGGAAGCGAATTTGGAAGAAGCCCGCGCCAACGAACGACTCGCGCTCGGCGGCATCGGCGTGGAAGTGGAGAACGCGTACGGCACCGCGCTCGAGGCGAAGAATCGCGAAGAGGCGTGGGATTCGGCCGAAAAAAAGGCCAAAACGTGGATCTCGAGCGCCCAGGACGCGATCGATCTCGGCACGAAAGACGAGCGCGCGCTGCTCGAGCCGCTCCGCGTTTACGTCAACGCCCGCGTGAGTCATCTCTATGCGCTACTCGACTACAACATCGCGATGAGCGAGCTCGCGCGCGTAAGCGGCTGGGATTCTGCAGCACCCAGCGGCGAATGATCTTTCCGTAAGATTATTTCCGAATCGAAATTCGGAGAGGATTCACCAAGGACAATTCGCGAGCTGCAAGAGCGCGAGCACGCGCGCTTTCACGAGCGTGAAATCTTGGAGCGCGAGCTGTATCTCCGCAACGCGCAGCGCGGCGGCTGCGGTGACGAGCTCGAGGCTCGTGCCTTGGCCGGACATGTAACCGACCTGCGTGAGTCGATCGACCTCGGCGGCGAGCGCACGTGCGTCGGCGGCGACTTTGCGCGATGCCTCCGCGACCGGAACTCCGCGTTGCGCTTGAACCAGCTGAATTTGAGCGTTTCGACGAAGTGCGGTGAGGTTTTGGTTTGCCTCGTCCTCGTCGACGTGCGCGTTACGAAGCGCGCCGTAACGAAGGCCGCCGTCCCAAATGTTCCATGAGAGCACCGCTTGGATGTTCCACGTAGGGTTCGGAACTGCAGCAGCGACTGAAGTTTCACTCAGCGAAGACTGCGCGTTGATGGTCGGCAAGAACTGCAAGTTGACGTCACCGACCTCGCGCGATGCAACGTCTGCGCGAACGCGCTGCGCCGCGATGTCGGCGCGTTGCTCGAGGCCGCTGGTCTGTTTGCACGAGCCCATCGCGTTCTCGACGAGCGAGTCGAGACTGATGGTGGGATTCACGCCGATGGCTCCTGGAATGCCCAGCGCAAGCCCGAGCGCTTCACGCGCCTGTCGGAGCTGCTCGTCGCCGGTCACGAGCGTGGCGCGCGCGGACTCGACGTCTTGTTGCGCACGCACGACGTCGAGGCCGGTCGCAGCACCAAGTATCTGTTTTCTTCGAGTCAAATCGAGACGCTCGAGCGCCGCGCGAAAACCGCTGCGATTCAAATCAGCGATGCGCTCGTTCGTCACGACGCCGATCACAGTGTTGGCAACGGCGAGAGCGATGGTTCGTTTTTCGTCCTCGAGCGAGAGCTTCGCGCCGTCCTCGGCGATGCTCGCGGTTTTCATTTGATGCCAAACACGCGGCGCGAAGAGTGGTTGCGACAGCGACAGGCCCGCACTCAGCGTGTTTGGAAGCGGCGTCGTAACTTGGACGATTGCACCTTGTTGCGTGATGGTGCTCGAGGTCGTCGTCAGAATTTGATGGGTGTACGCCGCCGATCCGTTGAGCTGCGGCAACGTGCCGGCGAGCGCGCTTCGTGAGCTGGCTTCTGCGCGGAGAACCTCGTCGTACGCGACTTGCAAATCGGTCGAGCGCGCGCGCACCAGCGAAAGCGCCTCCTGCCAGCTCGACACCACCTGGGTTGGTGGAGGCACCGGCGCGAGCATCGGATCGTTGACGCTCGGTGCCGGGGGAATAACGACCGGCGGTTGCGCGGCGACATTTCCGGAGGCGTTGTTTGCGGGCGATTGCGTCGTCGGTCCCGTCGCCGCGGATCCTGTCGGGACCACGACTGTCGGCGGCTTCGTCGAAGGCGCGTTTTGAGCGTTTGCGTTCTGCGTAGCGGCGAGCAGAAGTGGCGTGAGCGCTGCGGTGAGAACGAAACGACGAGGAAGACGCGGCATTACGCCCGTTTCCTAGCAGGGAAAGCCGCGAAATGGGACCGCGTACTTCGGTCCTTTACAGTTTCAGACAACTCACGCGAAGTGCCGCAAATCCGGCGGCAAAGTCACACCGTGCGACGCGGAGCTCGGAGCACGCGGCGTGGAAGCTGAAGCTCCGTTCGCAATCGCGTGAATTGGCTTCGTAAGCTTGCGCCGCTCACTCGAAACGAAGCGGCGACCTCGCTCTGCGTGAGCGGAACTTCGTCGGTGTAGATGATGACGTAGGTGAGGGCAGCCGCGAGTGCTTGCACACCTCGTGAATCTCCCTGTGTCGTCAGCTCTTGACCGAGCAAACGCGCAAACGGCTCACGAGCGAGCATGCGCGCGCGCGCCCGCTGACGAAGGGTGAGCGGCAAATGCATCAAGCCACGGAGCAGCGCAGCGTCGAGCTCCGCGGGAATCGTGCGCGACGACGACTGTTCGCTGGTCGTGCTCGATGTGCTCGGCGGCCGCGTGGATTTGCGTCGTGAGCTCGCGACCGCGCGAATCTCGGGAGCTGCACCCTCCGCATGGTGAGGGCCTTTTTCCGGTGCACCCGCATCTAGCCAGCGCATCAGCGCGGCGTGCTCGCGCGACGAGCCTCCGCGTTTCATGGCGTGGGTGAGCACGCGTTTCGCTTCGTCGATCGCGCCCGTGCGTGCGAGCGCATGAACGAACGACGCGGCGATCTCAGAATTCGGCGCGGCTCGTCGTTTCGATCCCTCGAATGCGAATCGTAAAAGCTCGACGGCGTCTTTCGGCTTGTCGAGCGCGACGTCCAGCAAGTGCCCCAAATTATGCGCGTACCAAGGGTTTTTCGGGGCGGCTCGTAGCGCGCGTGCATAGGCGTTCGCCGCGTAGCGATAATTTCCGAGAAGGGTCTGACTGAGCGCCAGCGCGGCCCACGCACGTTCGTCGTCTGGCAACACCGCGAGGACGCGCCGCGCATGCAGTGTTGCTCGCCACGGCTCTCGCTCGACCAACAGCTCGGCGAGCTGGCGATGCGCAAACGCGCTTTCGTCCGTTCCGGATTTTGCGGTGCGCGCGAGCCGATGAAGAAGCGGCAGAACATCCGACGGGGCAAGCGCGCTTTCGAGCGCCCACTCGACGTCTTGTCGAAGCCTCTTCGCTTCGGTCTCCCGTGATTCGCGGCGCTCCATCAAATGCCCAGTTTTAGGGTGTAGCGTTCGCGCATAGGCCACGCAAAGGAAAGTCGACGCCGACGCGATTCGACTTGCACAATACAAAAGCGTTTTCTGGGCGCGACCAAGCTTGGTCGCTATTTTTTTGACGCAATCATCTAGACGACTGCGCTTAGCTCGGCTTTTTCTCGCTACTTGAAGGTGATCACACGCTGCTGCGCGAGCTCGAACAAAATTCGCAATGCGTCGAGCGGGCTCATGCCGCTCACGTCGAGGATCATCTCGAGCGTCGAAACGCCGTCGACGTGCGACAGCAAAAATCCTGCGCGATGATCGATCGACAGCCAACGCAGCTGGTCGCGCGGCACGCCGACGATGGGCACGCGGGTTAGGGGACCGATGCGCGCGATGTACATTTGCTCGAGAACGCGTCGGCAATGCTGCGCAACTTGGTGGGCCTCGGCGTGCTTCGGCTCGCTTTCCAAAATGGCTTCGGCAACGACCAACGCGCCCGAATAATCGCCGAGTGAAAAACGATCGCGCATCTCGCCG
>JBDTFL010000183.1:0-9290 GCA_039937955.1 Polyangiaceae bacterium
TTCAAATATTGCAGCTGCGCGATCTCCACTTGCACCCTCGCGCGCCGCGTTCGTGCATGTTTGAGAAAGACATTCAGGATCACCGCTTCGCGATCGCAAATCGGAATTCCTGCAACATCTTCCAAATTGCGCGTTTGGGAGGGGGTCAGCTCCGCATCGATCACGAGCATGTCGCTGCCAGCCGCACGTGCACGCATCGCAATCTCTTGGGCCGCACCTTTGCCGATCAGGGTGGCGGATTTGGATTCGGCAAATGGATCGACTCGCACCCGACGACGCGATCGCCTTGGTTCTTCACGAGGCTCACGATCTCGTCGAGCGCCGCATTTCGGATGGATTCGTCGCGATCGATTCCGACCGAAACGACGTACGCCGCATTGCCTCGTGAGCCGACGACGACCTCGCGTCGTGGGTCACGCTGCTGCCAATGCGCGACGAGCGATTCCCATCGGCCGTCGTCTGCAAGCGGTGCTTCCGCATGCTCTGAAATGGATTTCGAGCTGAATTTCAGCATGATTTCACTCCGAACGTTTCGTGTTGAGAACAACGAACGGGTCGCATCGCTCCGCGAAAGCGGAGCGCGCAGACTTGCCGCGCGTCCTAGGACCGCGCGTGCGCCGTTCAGCGGGGACCCGGCTTCGACATGGCCGTCAGCGATCAGCTGTCAGCTACGGAGCGAGTCGGCGAAGTTCTTATACGAACGAAAGAGTGATCATCGAACGACGGTGAAGGTGACGCGCGAGAATGCGAATGTCAAGACACCTTCAACGCGCACATCTCGAAGAGCACGCGTTCAATCCCAACGATCGAGCGCGTAGTCCGTTCGGATTCCGCGTGACGTGACGCGCAGCACGGCGCTCCATTTCGAGCCTTGGCTGAGACAGAGGCCGCAGGCTTCGGCCTCGCCTTTCCCGTCGATTACGGCTGATTTGAAGT
Source organism: Polyangiaceae bacterium (assembly GCA_039937955.1). Lineage (GTDB taxonomy): Bacteria > Myxococcota_A > Polyangia > Polyangiales > Polyangiaceae > JAICXU01. The sequence goes on from JBDTFL010000183.1 coordinate 937, forward strand.
ACGCCTCGAGCGTGCGCCTTACCGGGTGGTAATCGCTCTTCAGGCTTTCGACGAACATACCTCCGCCCGCCGTATGACTCATGTCGTACGCATTCTCGAGCAGGCTCCGGCGACCGCGAGCCACGTCAGCTGATCACGAAAGCGCTCGTTTTTAAGGTCTGCGCGACGTTCGTGCAGATCGAGCAACCATTTGGCAACACCCTCGTCGTGACGAGACGCCAAAACGCGGGACGAATTTTTTGCACGAAGAGCACGTGCGAATACCGCGCGACCCGTCCGGGGCGTTGTCCAAATGGAGATCCCACAGGCCCGTTGCGTCGGTCGTGAAAAGCTGCGCCGACTCTTCGCCGGCGGCCGCAAGATGCGCACCGAGTCGCGCTATTTTCCGGCGGGCTTGCTCCAGACGTCGCCGGGTGTGCACGGGGAAAAGCGATCGGCGTTGGGCACGTCATCATCGACCTCGACCTGTCGCGTTACGACCGACTCGCATCGCGCTTTCGCAAGGAGCAAGTGGAAGGCCGCTCGTTTCTGAAGTTCGGTATCGAGACCAAGAACGCCTCGTTCAATGCGCTCATCGATCGCATCCAGCACGTCGCCGTTGCTTCTCAAGCGCCGGTGTTGCTCACGGAGTGAACGTGACGATGAGCCGTGAGGCACGCGATCGCTTTCTGGAGTTTGCTACGGCATGGAACTGGGTCGGAAATTTTCGCGAGTTCAATGCGTCGATCACGCGCATGGCGACGCTGGCAGTCGGCGGTCGAATCACGACCGATGCTGTCGCCGACGAAACGGCGCGATTGAAAGAAGGCGGCATTGTTCTCGATGCGAACGACGCTGGCGCGGAGCTGCTTCTCCGCATCATCGGTGCCGAGCGCGCGGCGCGGCTGGATCGCTTCGATCGCGTGCAACTCCAAGACGTGCTGACGGTATGCCGAGCTGCACCAACGCTGTCGTCGGCAGGCCGTGATTTGTTCGCGAGCTCACGCACCGAAAAGCGCAGCTCGAACGACGCCGATCGGCTGAAGAAATATTTGGCGAGGTTCGAGATCGATTTTTCGGCTGTTAAAGGCGCGTAATCGCGACCCGCGAGCGAGCTCGCTCTTTTTCTTTCGACGGCCGTGAAGAAAACGAATCCTCGCGGGTAGTAACGGGGACAATGCGATCACTTTTCGTCGTTCTCGCCGCGCTTCTTCTTTGCGCCTGCCAAAAAACGCCGCCGGCCGAGAGCAACCCGGTCGAGCTCCAAACGTACGATGTCCCGAAAGGCACTGTCCGCCCGCTCATCACGACCTTCAAGGATGCGTTCTGGGTCGACGACAAAACCGCACCGATCGGCCGCGCCACGATCGCGCCGGATGGTCGGCTCATGGTGGTCGCGCCACACAACGTGCAAGGAAGCGTGCAGACGTTGATCGACGAGATCGCGAAGCATCCGCCGACGTCGGATCCCACGATCGAAATGCACTATTGGATGGTGATGGGACGCCCGACGCAGACAGCGGCGCCAGCCTCCCCAGCGCTGAAAGAAGTGCAGACCACGCTCGACGAGATCGTGCGCACCCAGGGACAGCAGACGTTCACGCTCGTGCAACATGTTCGACTGAGCGCGCTGCAAGACGAGTGGGGAAAAACGGAGGCCGGTCCGGGCGACAGCCCCACGTCGAAGCTCACGATCAGCCAGAACGCGGTGCAGGCGAATGACGTCGTCTTCGCGCGGCTCGAGATCCATTACGGAAAAAACGACTCGATCGAGACGCGCGTGAATCTCGCGCCGGGTCAGACCGTGGTGCTCGGCGCAACCGGCCAGCGCGTGAACGACGCCGCAGATGCCGGGGACGGTGACGGCGCAACGCTTTATTATCTGGTTCGAGTTGCCCCGCACGCCGATGGCCAACACCCGTGAGCGCATCGGGCTCGACAAAAAAACGTTGGAGGCGCTCTACGTGAAGCTCGAGATTCCGATCTACAACGTCGTGTACCGATGGCTTTGGGATGCATCGGAAGCACGCGATGTGACGCAAGAGGCATTTTTGAAAATCTGGAACGCACGTGACCGCGTTGATTTGGAAACCGTCGAGCCGCTTTTGTATCGCACCGCGCTGAACCTCGCCTCGAATCGCCGACGCTCGCTTCGCCTGTGGAAATGGCTCGGCCTCGATTCCGCCGGCGACGAGCCCGTGCGACAGACTACGACCGATGACACGCTCGATCGCGAGAACCGCAGACATCGGGTGCGAGCAGCAATCGAGTCTTTACCCGAGCGTTTGCGGCAAGTCGTGATGCTCTCGGAATATTCGGAGCTCAGTTACGAAGAGATCGCAACCGCGCTGGCGATTCCGATCGGCACCGTGGGCTCACGTCGATCCGCTGCGCTGCGGGAGCTTGCCACGCGTCTCGATGGGATCGAGGATATCGACGCATGAAGCACGAGGACGTGTTCGAACGCTTGTCGCCGCCGTCGGGTGGCCTCGCCGATTTGCGGACGCGCATCGAGATTCGTCCGCGCTCGGCACTGCGCTTCGTGCCGCATGCGTTCGCGTTTGCAGTCGCTGTTGCCGTGTTGCTCATGCTGGTTTCGCGAAAGCCTCCGCCGGATCTCGTCGCGCGTGCCGAGGCGCATGGTGACGGTGCGGAGATCGCGCTCGGTTTGACGCCAACGCCGAACGAGCCCGTGATGCTCACCGAGAATGAGCGAGCGACCACCGCGCTCACGCGCGTGCCGACGTCGCGCGAAGACGTCGCGTTCTACTGGGTGGGCTCGACGATGGCCGGCGGCGTGCGGTAAATTCTTCGCGTGAGCACGAACGTCATCATTCAAATTTTCGGAACGAAAAAATGCAAAGAGACACGCAAAGCCGAACGCTGGTTCAAGGAGCGCGGCATACGTGTGCAGAGCATCGATCTCACGGAAAAAGGACTGTCGCCGGGCGAGCTCCGCAGCGTCGCGAAAGGCGTGGGCGGCATCGAAACGCTCATCGACTTCGAGAGCAAACGCTACGTGGACAAAGGCTTCAAATACTCCGCACCGACGGGCGCAAGAATCGAAGCGCTGCTTCTCGAAGACCCACTGCTTCTGAAGACGCCAATCGTCCGCCGAGCCACCGACGCGACGGTCGGCTACGCGCCGGAAATTTGGGAGCGCTGGAAACAAGAAGTGTAAGGGACGTCGAATTCTTGTCTGCCGCTGTCTGCCGGTAGAGCGGCAGTGACTGCCGGTGGAGCGGCAGCCGACTACCGGTCGCTGGAAAGCACGCGTTTCACATCGCCAGCGAGTCGCAGATTGGCGGCGCGGGCGGCGTCGATGGCTCCCGACATGTTGAAGAATCCGTGGATGAGCCCTGGCTCGCAGCGGCTCGTGACCTCGATACCGGCGGCGCGCAATTTTTCTGCGTAAGCCATGCCTTCGTCGCGCAAGACGTCGAAGCTCGCGGTTACCACCACCGTGCGCGGCAGACCCGCGAATTGGTCGTAAAAATAAGGCGAAACGTAAGGCTCACGCCGCTCCGCATCGAAGTTCAAATATTTTCCGAGGTACCACTGCACGCGCGCCTCTTCCAGCATGTAGCCCGTCGCGAAGGTGCGATGCGATTCCATCTCGCATGTGAGATCGGTCGCTGGGTAAATCAGAATTTGCGCTTCGGGAACGCGATGTCCGCGCTCGACGCAGAGATGCGAAAGCACTGCGGCGAGATTTCCTCCGGCGCTGTCGCCACCGACGCCGATGCGCTCACTGTCGACGCCGAGATCTTCCGCATGCACGCGCGCCCAGAGATATGCGGCGAGCCCATCTTCCGGCGCGTTCGGCGCTTTGCTTTCGGGTGCGAGTCGGTAGTCGACCGACAACACGGCGCATTTGCTTTCGTGTGCGAGCTCGCGCGCTGCAGCGTCGTGCGACGTGATGCTGCCGACCGCAAAGCCGCCGCCATGAAAAAATACGAGCAGCGGGGGTTTCGCCGAGGCAGACGTCGGAACATAGAGACGCGCAGCGCGTTTTCCGGCAGCGCCATCGACCAACAAATCGCGTTCGATTCTTTGAACGACGAGCGCGGGCGCAACCGCGGACATGTCTTCGTCCATCGTGCGACGCGATTTTGCGACGTCGTCCGAATCACGAATGCCGAGCAGGCGCGCCAGCGTCAAAAGCAGCTGAAGTTGCGGATCGAGCGTGCTCCCGTCGATCGTGGTTCTACGACCCGCGAGACGCTGCAGCAGCGGCTTCGGCAACTTCATGATGCGACGAAACGCGCGGTCGCGAAGCTTGTTGATGATGGACATGAACGCGATGCGAGCCTAACCGTCAGAACGCCGTGGCGGCGATTTTTCAGGAGTCGATAGGTCCGCAAAAACGTTAAAAGCGGATTGATTCCGAACGCCACGTTAGAATCGAACCGAGTGCCAAGTCCCCGCGCGAACGCGAAGATGAAGGGTCCCGTTCTGCTCGGACGTTACGAGCTTCTTTATCCGCTCGGCAGCGGCGGAATGGGCACGGTGTGGATGGCGCGCGGTCGTAGCGCGCGCGAGGCGGAAAAATTCTTCGTCGTCAAAACGCTGCGCGACGAGCACTCCGACGATCCCGAGTTTCGCGACATGTTTTTCGACGAGGCGCGCATCGCGAGCGGCATCGATAGCGTGAACGTCGCGCGCATTTTCGATTTGGGCGACGAGAGCGGCATTCCTTACTTGGTGATGGAGGTCGTCGACGGCGAGTCCCTGCAACGCATCCATCGCGACGCGAAAAAAAGCGGAGAGCTTCCTCCCCCGCAAATTACCCTGCGAATCATCGCCGACGCATGCGCCGGTCTCCATGCCGCACACGAGCTTCGCGGTATTTCCGGAGAGCTCCGCGACGTCATCCATCGCGACATCTCTCCGCACAATATTTTGGTCGGTATGAACGGCGTTACCAAGATCATCGATTTTGGAATTGCCAAAGCGCGCGATCGCGTCGCGACGAAAACCAAGACCGGCCAAGTCAAAGGAAAGCTCCAGTATCTCGCGCCCGAGCAAGCGCACGGAAAATCGATCGATCGTCGCATCGACATTTGGACGACCGGATCGGTTCTCTATCTGTTGCTCACCGGACACGCCGCGTACGACGGCCCGCACGACGCGGCGATCCTCAGCGCGATCCTCTTCAACGAATCGCACACGCCCTTGCCGGACTCGGTTCATCCCGCCGTGCGCGCGGTCGTCGATCATGCGCTCGAGCGCGATCCGAAAAAACGTTTTGCGACTGCCGACGAGATGCGCATCGCGATCGAGCGCGCCCTGAAAAAAATGGGTGTTTCAGCAACTACGGACGATGTCGCGAAATACATGAACGCCCATTACCGCGACGACTCCGACACGCGCCGCGAAGATCTGGCGTCGGCCGTCGAAGTGACCACGCAGCGCCGGCGACCACGTCCAGCCCGCGAAGTTTTTTACGTCGAGACCACGCTCGCCATGCCGACTCTGGTGAACGACGGCGCCGAGAAGAAGGCCGAGCGGCGTGAACGCAAGCGCGAGCACAAACCGCGCTCGAAAATTTCTTTGCCGGAGATCGCACTACCCAACGAAGACACGCGCCGCGGAATTTTTCTGGGTGTTGGTGTTTCGCTGGCGGCGATGGTCATCACGTTCGTGGTCGTGTCGATTGTCGTCGCGCGAACACGTGCTCCGGCCGCACGAGCTACGACGCCGAGCGCGGCTTCATCGCCTTAAAAGCGGAAGGGTCACGTTGCGGACGGACCTGCCCGCGCGCAGAAAGTTTTCCGCGCGGAGGAGCGAAACCGCGATGACGGACCGCGAGATCCTTCGCTGCGTGTCGGCGGGGCGACGCTGTCCGGCCCGAACGAAATCGGAGTGACAGTTGATCACGCGATACACGCGTGAGAGCGAATCCTGACGTTCACGGCCTTCACGAATCACCGTGATTTTAAGGTGTTTCGTAGCGCTTGGAGGTCGGTCTTCAATTTGCTCAATACGTTTGCATGAACCTCTTCTCGCTGTCCTCGTCGTCGCGTTGTCTCGCCGCAGCTCTCCTGATTTTCGCAACGGCCTGTGGACCGGCCACTAGCTTCGACCATATCGCGATCCATTATCAGCCTTCGCCCAACGTCACAGCGCCACTCACGCGCGTGACGAGCGAAGCGGTGTCGTACTCCGATTCCGATCTCAAAACGCTCGATGCAGCCGGCGCCGTGTACCTCGGCGAGATCGAGCTTCGTGGTGATCGCGGAGGTCTCGTCACGGGCGGAGCAGGTCCGACGAATTTGACCGGCCGTGCGTCACTCGAAGCAGCGGCTCGAGGCGCGACGCACTACACGTTGGTTGCCGGCGATATGCAAAGGGTGAGCGGCCCGCAAACCGTGGTTGTCACGCCACAAGGCGCGTTCGTCACGAACAATCAGCAGCAGGAAATCACCGCTCGTTACGTCATGCTCCGAATCGAGCCCGATCATTGGGCGGCTCTCCCCGCGCCGCTTCGTCCTCAGACCTGAATCAAGAACGTTAGCGATCGACTTGGACGGCAAGGCCAGGCACGCGAGGGGACCCTTGTCGAAAGACGCGACAATCATTTCCGCTGGCTCATCAGCATCCGGATTTTTGAGATCGTTATCCCCCTATTTAGGTTAGGGGGACGACAACTACAGAACGCCACAAATCGTGGGGGTTTACTGATCATTGTCTTTCACCTGATGACGAGATCAGCAACGCTTGATGCATGAAGCTTCGATTGGTTTCGACTGTGCTGTTCGTCGGTCTCGCGTTGATTGCCTGCTCGTCTTCGAGCTCGACCTCATCGCCAGCTGGAACGGGTCCCGGACAGACGGCGCCAGCGACGCAGACCATCGGAAGCGCGGGCGGCACCGTAACTGCGTCGGGTGTGACGCTCACGATTCCGGCGGGCGCGCTTTCGAGCGACACGGCGATTTCGATCACACCGAACGCTGCCGCGATCCCTAACGGCTATGCGGGGCTCTCATCGCTCTTCGAGTTTCAACCGACCGGAACCAAGTTCGCGACGCCCGCTACCATCGCATTCACTCTCGCGAGCGCGGGAACGAACCCGACTGTCTATTGGTCGAATGACACCGGCACCTACGATGCGCTCGACACGAGCGTGACGGGGACCAGCGCCTCGGCGTCGATCCAACATTTCAGCACCGGCTTCGCGGCAAGCCGCACCACCATCGACAAGCTCGACGCAGGCAAAATCACCGATGATGGCGGAACGACGACGACCGACGCCGGCGCCGCGGTGGGTTCGTTCAATGTGACGGTCGACGGTGTCGCGACCTCGTTCGCGAACAACGCGAAGGTCACGCTCGGCGTGAGCACGACGACGATCCAAGGCGACGACGATCCGTCCGCCACACATTGGACGATTCAGATCATCCTGACCAACACCCCGCAACAGAGCTGCGTGCTCAACGGAGTTCCCATGGTCAACTACACGCACTACACGAGCGGCACGATCGATAAGGTCTATGGGTCGAAGTTTACGGGAGGATCTTGCACGCTCATGGTCAGCAGTTATCCGGCGAATCCTGGCGACCTAGTGACAGGAACGATCCTCACGGGCGCTCTCGGAAAGGGCAATGCGCCGGTGTCGGACCCTGCGACGCACGCGCTCAGCTCTGGGTCTTTCAATCTGACGCTGTAACGACAGCGGATTTCTCAAGACACATCACCGACGCGCCGTTCACGGCCATGCACAGGATCTGCAGCTGACGCGCCCGTCTTGAGATGTGGCAAGAGCGGCGCGACGGGACGAAAGAGGAACGAGCATCGCTCTAGTCGGGCAAGACCCTCAGATCAGCGCAGAATGGACCGCCTCCTGTCGACGAATGCGCTGGGTCGTTCAGTGACGAGCCCTTGCCGGTGGAGGAACCGACATCGGCGCAGGACGACCGAATGCGATCGCAAGCTCAAGTCCGAGTGTGCGACCGCCTACTGGCAGAGCGTTCGAGGATCAACCGGCTCGGCATTACCTTCGGCGTCGTGGACGACGGCGAAGCTACCGAAGAACGAGGCATAGACCCGATCTAAGCACCACCTATGCGAGCTTCGTCGGTCCTCGTGGCGCGTCGGCGACTACGGCTTCGCCCTGCCCCTTGCGGTAGGATTTGCACGCGCGCGGTGTTTCTGGTCATAATTGGTCATCATGCGAAAGACCCCGCTCGCCGAAGCCAAGGCCCACCTCTCGGAGCTCGTCGACGAGGCTGAGCATCGCGGAAAGCGGATCATCATCCTCCGCCACGGCAAGCCCGCCGCCGCGATCGTACCGGTCGAGGTCGCTACGCAGAAGCGGCCGAAACCAAAGCCGATGACCGCGGCCGACGCGAAGACGTTCCTCGACGAGCTCGCGC